>JAYUXE010000333.1:0-11436 GCA_043753165.1 Archangiaceae bacterium
GGAATTGGCCCCGGCACCTCGACGATTTCGGCGAAGTCGGGAACCATCACCGGCACGATGACGGCGACGGTGCCGCCCAACGTGCCGCCGATGATGACCGTCAGCGTGCCCGTCGTCTTCGACAACACCGTCATCTTCAGCGCAGTGACGCCTGCCAGTCAGACGAAGGTCTACGCCTTCAACGCGCTGTTCCCAGAGCCCGCGGTCGCCGTAGGCTGCAGCTGGCTCTACTCGCCGATGATTGGCTTCGCGCCCGAGCACGTCGACGCGCTTTGCGCCAACGGGCTGATCAAGTTCAACGTCTCGAGTCTCACCGGGAAGACCATTCTCTCGGCGAAGCTGCGGCTCACCACGCGCGTCTACGGCGTCGGCTTCGTGCCGCGCCGCTGGTTCATCTACGCGCTCGCCTCGCCGTGGGACGGCGCCACCGTCAACTGGAACCAGACCACCGGCTTTCAGCACTACGTCTACTCGCAGACGCAGCATGACCCGCCGGGCTACGCGGGCCAGGTGTTCGAGCTCGACCAGACGACGACGGTCAAGAACTGGGTCGGCGGCAGTTACCAGAACCAGGGCTTTCAGCTGGGCCCCGTGAACCCGCTGCTGCCGTATGTGACCTCGAGCTCGCTGGACGCGTTCGAGTTCCATTCGAGCGAAGACCCGGGCGGCCGCGGGCCGAAGCTCATCGTCACCTACCAGTAGCGACTGGGGTAGAAGCCCCGCCCATGCGATTTCTGGTTCCCGCGGCTGCTGTCTTCTTCGCTGCATGCGCGACGGCGCCCGAGACGGCGCCCGAGCTGCCGAAGTCTCCGCCTGCCGACCCGCAGGAAACGCACTTCTCCGAGCTGCGGCAGATGACGTTCGGCGGCGAGAACGCCGAGGCCTACTGGAGCTTCGACGGCTCCGCTTTGTCGATGCAGGCGCGCGGGCCCACCGACGGCTGCGACAAAATCTACACGCTGGCCATCGGCTCGCAGCCGGCCGCTGCGATTCTGCAGTCGAGCGGAAAGGGCGCCACCACCTGCGCGCACTACTTCCCGGGCGGAAAAGAAATTCTCTACGCCTCGACCCACCTCGGGGGCGACGCGTGCCCGCCCCGGCCCGACATGTCGCTCGGCTACGTCTGGGCGCTGTACGACACCTACGACATCTTCACGAAGAACCTCTCGACCGGGGCGATGGAACAGCTCACCCACGAGCCGGGCTACGACGCCGAAGCCACCGTGTGCGGCAAGGACGGCAGCATCGTCTTCACCTCGACCCGCGACGGCGACATCGAGCTCTACCGCATGGACAAAGACGGCAAGAACGTCGTCCGCCTCACCTTCGAGCCCGGCTACGACGGCGGCGCGTTCTTCAACCGCGACTGCAGCAAGCTCGTCTGGCGGGCCTCGCGACCGAAGCCCGGCAAAGAGCTCGAAGAGTTCCGCGCGCTGCTGGGCAAGGGCCTCGTTCGGCCGACGCGGCTCGAGCTCTACGTCGGCAACGCCGATGGCACCGAGGCGAAGCAGATTACGTATTTGAACGCGGCGTCGTTCGCGCCTTTCTGGCACCCGTCGCAAGACCGCATTCTCTTCTCGTCCAACACCGGGGACCCGAAGGGCCGCGAGTTCGACATCTGGGCCATCAACGCCGACGGCACGCAGCTCGAACGCATCACGTACGCGAAAGGCTTCGACGGCTTTCCGATGTTCTCGCCCGACGGCAAGTGGCTCGCGTTCTCGAGCAACCGCGCGACGGCAGAAGGGAAGTCGGACACCAACCTCTTCATCACGAAGTGGGTCGAGCACCCGCCGAAGCGGCAGGAAAGTACCGCGGCCGAACGCGTGAAGGCGGACGTCGAATGGCTGGCGGCGCCGCAGCGCGAAGGCCGTGGGGTCGGCACGAGGGGGCTCGCCGAAGCAGGCGCGTACCTCGAGCAGCGCTTGAAGGGCCTCGGTGTGACCGCCGCGCGCGACGAATTTCTCGTCACCACCGCGGTGAAGCTGGGTGACGACAACGGGCTCAAGCTCGCGGGCGTCGCTGCGGCGAAGGAAGACTTCACGCCCGTCTCGTTCAGCGGTCAGGGCAAGGTGAAGGCGAAGGCGGTGCTCGCAGGCTACGGCGTCGACGAGCCCACGCTCGGCATCGACGAGTACAAGGGCCTCGATGTGAAAGGAAAAGTGGTCGTCGTTCGCCGCTTCGTCGCCGAAGGCGAGAAGCCGCTGGCCGCCGAAGATGCGCGCCGCGCGGGGGACCTTCGCAAGAAGGCATTCACCGCCCGCAACCACGGGGCCAAAGCATTGCTCGTCGTCGACTGGCCCGTCGCTCCGGTGGGGGCAGCAAAAGACTGGGCGCCGCCGTCTGAAGCGAAGTCGCCGACCCTGCGCCCCGAAGGCACGGGCGACGCGGGAATTCCGGTGCTCGTCGTCTCGCGCAAGGCGATGGAAAAGGTGTGGAGCAAGCTCGAGAAGAAGCAGGCGATCGACGTCGAGCTCTCGGTGGCGCTGGTGTTCGAGCAGACGGATGCGTTCAACGTCGTGGCGACGATTCCCGGCACCACGCCAGGTCTGCCGCCGCTGTTCATCGGCGCGCACTACGACCACCTGGGCCTGGGCGGCCCCGAGTCGCTGGCCCCCGACAAGGTCGAGCCGCACGTCGGAGCGGATGACAACGCCTCGGGTGTGGCTGCGGTGCTGGAGGTGGCGCGGGCGCTGAAGGCCGGCCCGCTGACGCGCGATGTGCAGATTCTGTTCTTCGCGGGCGAGGAAACGGGCGTGCTCGGCTCGTCGCACTTCACGCGCACGCACCAGGCGCTGCTGAAGGGCTCGCCCGGGATGCTGAATTTAGACATGGTCGGCCGCATGCGACAGAACGGGCTGACGGTGCTCGGCGTGGATTCGGCCGAAGGCTGGAAGCCGTTGATTGACGCCGCGTGTGCGAAGGCGCGCGTGACTTGCGTGTCGAGTGGCGACGGCTATGGCCCCAGCGACCACACGTCTTTCTATTCGGAAGGGTTGCCGGTGCTGCACTTCTTCACGGGCGCGCACAGCGACTACCACAAGCCGTCTGACGTTCCCGGCAAGGTGAACTACGGCGGCATCGCGCAGGTGGCGGTGACGGTCAGCGAGATTGCGCGCGGCCTCGACTCGCCCGACACGAAGCTCGTCTACAAGAAGTCGCCGATGCCGTCGCGGGGCGACCAGCGCAACTTCGGCGCATCGCTGGGCACGGTGCCGGACTACGCGGGCCCTGCGAACGGGGTGAAGGGCGTGCTGCTGTCGGACGTGCGCCCGGGTGGCGGCGCAGACAAGGGCGGGATGAAGAAGGGCGATGTCATCGTGAGGCTCGGCAAGACGCAGGTCGGCAGCGTGGAAGATTTGATGTTCGTGCTGATGTCCGCGAAGCCGGGCGAGAGCGTCGGGGCGGTCGTCCTTCGCGGGGGCAAAGAAGTGCAGCTCGAGGTCACCTTTCAAGAAGGGCGCCGCCGTTGATCTCTTCACTGCTCATCTTGTCGCTGCTCGCGCAGACGCCCGACACTTCGGCGCGCGACGAGCTCACGGCGTTCAACACCAAGCGGCTCAAGCTGCTGCGCGGCTCGATGGTCGTCATCGGCAGCTGGGCGGTGGTCAACATGGCCGGCGCCGGGGTGGGGTGGGCGCTGTCGCACGATGATCGCGCGCGCACGTTCTGGGAAGGCACGGCCATCTGGAACACCGTGAATTTGGGCCTCGGCGTCATCGGGCTGCTGATGACCCGGCATGACGACTCGGCCGAGCTCGACTTGAAGGCGAGCCTTTCGCAGGGCGACACCTACGAGAAGCTGTTCCTCTTCAACGGAGGGCTGGACGTCGCGTACTTCGTCGGCGCCGCGTTTCTGCTCGAGCACGGGTCCCGCACCGGCGAAGTGAAGTGGACGGGGTATGGCAATGCGCTGCTCGTTCAGGCCGGGTTTCTGCTCGTCTTTGACCTCACGCTGTTCTTTCTTCACCGCCGCATCGACAAGCAGATCATGAATCGCCTGGTGCTCACGCCCAACGGCGTGGGGCTGAGCTTCTAGCGAGCCATTTCATCGATCGATGACCTGAATGCGCTTGCGATCCACCGACCGCAGGAAGATGTGCTGCTTCGTCGCGCCGACGATCGAGAAGCCGGGCTCCTGCGATTTGTAGCCGGTGAGCACGAGGGTCCCCTCGACGATTTCGGGCACGGCCACCAGCGCGACGCCCGCATCCCTGAACCCCTGCGCAATGAACGGGACGGCTGGGTTGAAGAGGAAGCCGCTGCTTCCACCTGCGCGCATGGCACCCGTCGCCCGCTTGAAACCCGCCGGGGTCAACACCACCCCTTCGATGTCCGTGTCGTTCAAGTTCCGGCTCCACATCGCCCCCTCGCCCGTGGCGATGGGAAGCCGCGCCCGTGACTGAAGCGGCTGAAAGGTCTTGCCTGCGCCGTCGATCGCCAGAAACCCTTCGCTGCCGAAAAGGTAGGCAATTCCATTTCCACTGGTGATTCCGGTCACCACGAAATCGGCAACCTCTCGAGAAGGTCCGTCGAGGCCGCCATCGGGCAACGGCGCCAGCTTCTGAATCGCAGACCCGGCGAACAACCAGAGCCCATCGCCCGCGGCGGCGAGAAAAGGAAAGCCGTCGTCGGCCAGGCCCGCCTGGTGGGTCCTGACGAAGACCCCGGCGTCCTGCTCGAGCCAGCGTTCGACGCGGCCCTCGAGAGCGCGTGCGACCCACAGCGTCAGGCCGTCGAGCACGACCGCCGATGCCGCGATGTGCTGCCCCGCCTGCGTCACCACTTCTTGTTCGCGGCATGCCCCGCAGAGCACCGCCCCCAGAGCGGTCTGCGCGCATTGCTCGCATTGCCGCGCGGCTTCGAAATCGATCAACCGGCTCGCCGCGCCCGGGCTGAACGCCATCACTTCCACCACTCGGTGGGTGATTCCGATTGAAGGCTCGAGCCGCGCCGTGACCCGGTATTGCCCCGCGCGCGTGGGGGTGAACGAGACGGACACCCCGTCGCTGTTCCCGGCGCGCGTGGGCTTCGAGGCAGTGAACGGGCAGGGGTCCCCGTCTGGGTCGAACACCGCGACCACCGCGTCGTCCGCGGCGCGCCCCGGCGCAGCGTTGGAGCTCTCGGTGATGCAAAACTGCTCGATGCCCAACCTCACTTCGACAGGCAGACCCACTTCGGCCAGGCCCCCCGCCGTGTCCGCCCGAGCGTTGCAAACCGGCGCGGGTGCAGGCGGCCGCGCCGCGGGCGTCGGTGGAGTGCAGGCAGCCACCAGCAGCACGGGCGCGAATGCCAAAGGCCATCTCATCGGTCGATCACCTGCAGTTGGCTGCCATCATTCGACCGCAGGAAGACGTGCTGCTTCGTGGCGCCGACGATCGAGAAGCCTCCGTCCCCGCTGCGGTAGCCCGTGAGGACGATTCCACCGTCGACGAAATCGGCCACCGCCGCGACCTCGATGGTCGACCCGAAGAAGGCGCGCCCTGGGGGCAGAATCGGCAGGCCCGGCACGAGCCGCGTGTTGCCTCCAAAGAGCGCGGGCCTCGATTTCTGGGCGCGCTCGAAGCCCGTCGGCGACAGCTTCAACACCTCGATGTCTTTGGTGAAGAAGTCCGTGCTCCACAGCATCGAGTCGCCGCTGATGAACGGCACCCGGTCACGCGCCGGAAGTGCGTGAAACGTCGCGCCCACGCCATCGAGCGTCAGAAAGCTGTCGCGACCGATGAGGTAGGCGTTGCCATCGCCGCTGACCATGGCCGATGGAAAAAAACGGTCGGCGATTGCCTGCGATGGCCCGCCCAGCCCGCCGTCGTCCAGGGGGCCCGCGCGCACGACGCGCGCCGACTCGACTTGAAGGCTCGTTTGCAGGAACAGCCAGATGCCGTTTGGGGCAGGCGCCATCAACGTCGACACGACCTCGGGGTACGCCGCCTCGTGCGTCTTGAAGAAGGCGCCCCCATCGCGTTCGACCCAGCGCTGGACCCGCAGCGGAATGCGCCTGGTGATCCACAAGGTGGTGCCATCGACCAGAACGTCATCCGCGTCGATGCGCTGACCCGTTTGCGTCACCACGGCGCGGTCCACGCATCCTCCGCAGACCACGGTGCCCAGGGCTGTCTGCAGGCACTGGCTGCACCTGGACATTTCTTTCGACGCAATCGTTCGCCGCGACACCCCTGCGCTGAACGGAACCGCGTCGATGGTGTGCGTCGTGTTTCCAATCGCAGGCTCGAAGCGCACCGTCAGTCGATGCTCCCCTTCGCGGCGCGGCGTGAAAGTGACCCGCACTGCGTTGCTGGTACCCGCGAGCGCCGGCGCCGTCGCGGTGAAAGCGATGGGTTCTCCGTCGGGGTCGAGCACCTCGACCTTTGCCGCATCGGCGGCAGTGGGGAACCACGCACGAACAAGCCCACCATCGCCGCCACAGAACTGGGTGACCCCCAACCGCACTTCCACAGGCGCTCCGACTTCGGCCAGCACCTCGACGGGGTCTTCGGTGACGTCGCAATCGACGACGGGTGGAAATGGCACCGAGCCACCCGGACATGCAGCAACCCCCAGCAGAACCAGCAGCCACTTCATCGGTCGATGACCTGCAGCTGCTTGCCATCGTTCGAGCGCGCGTAGACGTGCCGCTTCGTCGCTCCGACCAGCTGGAAGCCCGCATCCGTTCGGTAGCCCGTGAAGACAATCTTCCCGTCGACGAGCTGCGGCACCGCGCCCCAGCTCGAGCCAGGGTTTACGACCATCGGCAGCACCGGCGACAACTGGGGAGGACCACTGAAGAAGCCCAGGCTGGTGGCCGGGACTTTCAGCGCCGCCCTCTGAAGGCCCGCGGCGGTCGGACGCAACGCCTCGAGGTTCTGGCTGTTCGTGGTCCACAGCGTCGTTTCGTCACCGCCCATCGAGATTCGACCAATCTGCGGAAGTTGGGTGAGCCGGCCGCCATCGACTTCGCCGTATTCGGCATGACCGATGGCCCCGCACACCTGAACCGTGTCGTTGCCTGCTGCAATCGCGGCTGGGCCGCTGACCTCGAAGCGCGCCACATCCACCGCCCGCAGGCCCGCGTCATCGGCAGGGAAAATGTGCTGCACCATGGGTGGAACCGATGACCCGAATTCGTAGCTGCTCAGCAGCCACAACGATTCGTCCGGCGCCGCCACCATCAGCGCAGGCTGCTGCACCATCTTGATGGCCGCTTCGTGGGTCTTCACGAACGTGCCGGCGTCATCGACCCACCGTTCGAGCAACTCAGCCGTGTCGGTTCGTTTCACCCACAGCGTGTCGCCCATGACGGAAACCGCGCTCGCCGGAAATCGCTGCCCTCGCTGCGTCACGAACTCGTTGCTGGCAGACGGGCCGCACAGAACCGTGCCCGACGCCGTCTGGGCATAGCGACGACACTCGGTTGGCAACGCCCCGGCGCTCACGATTCGCGCCCTGGAACCGTCTTGAACGTCGACGACAGGCAACATCTGCGTCGTCGACCCAATCGCCGGCTCGAGCCGCGCGGTGATGCGCCAGACGCCCGCACGATTCGGCGTGAACACGACCTGCACCGAGTTCGTGACCGTGTTGCTCTGCAAAAGGCGCACGGGTTTCTCGGCGGTGAATGGGAACGCTTCCCCATTGGGGTCGAACACTTCGACGATCGCCTGATCGGCGACGAGCAGCCGGGTCGCGTCGGTTGGCAGGGGGAAGCACAACGAGTTCAGCCCGACCTCTGTTTGCACGCGCTCACCGACCTGCGCAATCGCTGCCGCCGGAAGCTCGAACGCCTGACACGTCAGCGGCGGTGGCGGCGTGCACGCCGGGCTCACGATGGACAACAAAACGGCAGTCAGACGCTTCATCCCCAGTCTCAGTGCCGCGTTCGGCTCAAAACGGCTCAACGTTCGATGCGCCGCAGCGCGCTCAATGCCGCTTCAGCTCGGCCTGCAGTTGACCCCACGCGTCCTGAATCTCTCGCGTGCGCGTCTCGGCCAGGCTTCGGAACTCGGGAGCCAGATGCGCCACTTTGTCTGGATGGTACTGGATGATCAGCGCTCGCCACGCCGCCTTCGCTTCAGAAAACGTCGCGCCGTTCACGATTCCGAGCACGGCATACGGGTCCTTTCCCACCGCCCGCACCGAGCCCGCCGGCACCGCTTCCTCGGGCTTCTGCTTCTTCCCGCGCCCCGGCTTCGACGCACCGCTGGGCGCAGGCACCTGGCGCGTCAGCCTCGACAGCGCCTCCTGCAGAAACCACGCGTCCTCTTCCGGCTTGCCGTACCGCTTCACCACCGCGCGCGCGACCCCGCCCTCGACGAAGAAGTACCCTCCTGCCGCCAGGTACGCCGCCCGCGAGTCCGACGGGTACAGCGCATCGGCCAGGTCCGTCACCGGGTCGCGCCACATTCCTTCGGCTCCACCTTCATCCACCACCAGCACCTGATCGAACGCGCGCCCGAACGCGAGCTCCAGCGGGCCGAACGGGGCCTTGAGCGCCTTTGCCGCCGCCGCCTGGTGAGGGGGCACCGACGTCACCATCAGCAGCTTCTTCGCCTGAGTCACCCGGGCGAACAGCTTCTGTTTGACCTCGCGATCCGCGAAGTAGAGGACGTCAATCATCGGCGCGCCTACTCTATGCGCCTTGATGAGCTCCCACCGCCACTTCGACGAACCGCACCCGTTTCACTTCGATTCCGCCACCGAGCACTACGCCGCCGATCGCCCCGTGCGCCCCGGCCACGTGCGCATCGAGGTCGCGCTCGACTTCGCCACCGACTCGATTCGCGGCACGTGCACCACCACCGTCGTCGCCGTTCGCGAGGTGCACGCCATCACGTTCGACGCCGTCGAGCTCGACATCGATTCCGTCGAAGTCGACCACCGCCGCGTCGAGTTCGACGCCGACGGCAAGCAGCTGCACCTGCACCTGAAGTCGCCACTGCCGGCCGGAAGCACCGCCACCGTCACCGTCACCTACCGCGCCACCCCGCGCCGCGGCCTCTACTTCATTCATCCCGACGCCGCGTACCCCACACGCCCGACCCAGGCGTGGACGCAGGGGCAGGACGAAGACGCGCGCTACTGGTTCCCCTGCCTCGACGCCCCGGCGCAAAAGGCCACCACCGAAGTCATCGCGACTTTTCCCGCGAAGATGACCGCGCTCTCGAACGGCAAGGCCGTCTCGAACACCGTCAAGGGCACGCAGCGCACGATGCACCACCGGCTCGACGTGCCGCACTCGCCGTACCTCGTCACCCTCGTCGTCGGTGAGTTCGAAGAGCACGTCGCCCCGGTGCCGCAGTCGAAAGCGAAGGTCCGCACGTTGTTTCCCCGCGGCAGAAAGGGCGACGCGCTTCGTTGCGCCGAACGCACGCCACAGATGGTGCGGTTCTTCGAAGAGCTCACCGGTCAAAAGTTTCCGTGGGGCGACTACGCGCAGGTCTTCGTCGCCGAGTTCATCTTCGGCGGCATGGAAAATACCGGAGCGACCACCCTCACCGACGCCGTCCTCCACGACGCCCGCGCCCACCTCGACTACAGCGCCGAGCCCCTGATTTCCCACGAGCTCGCGCACCAGTGGTTTGGCGACCTGCTCACCTGCCGCGACTGGCCGCACGGCTGGCTCAACGAAGGCTTCGCCACCTATTCCGAAGTGCTGTGGAAGGAAGAAGCCGACGGCGACGACGAAGCCGACCACCAGCGCAAGCTCGACCTCGACGCGTACCTCGAGGAAGCCAACGAACGGTACCAGCGCCCCATCGTCGCCCGCCGCTTCGACGAGCCCCTCGAGCTCTTCGATCGCCACCTCTACGAAAAGGGAGCCCTCGTTCTGCACGAGCTCCGCACCCGCCTTGGCGATGACGACTTCAAGAAGGTCCTTCGCGCCTACGTCGCCCAGCACAAAGGCAAGTCCGTCGAGACCGTCGACCTCGCGCGTTCCATCGAAGACGCCACCGGCAAAAATTTCGATCGCTTCTTCGACGAATACGTCTACCGCGCTGGGCACCCCGCGCTCAAAGCCGACCTGTCGTGGGACAGCGAGCACTCGCGCCTGCGCCTCGCCGTGAAGCAGGCCCAGAAGGGCGACGCGCTGTGGCGGTTGTCGCTGCCCGTTCAGGCCCATTCCGACGGCGGCGTTCACCATGCGGTATTCGAGGTCTCGGGCAGAGAGCACGTCTTCTACCTGCCGCTTCCGCGCGAGCCGCAGATGGTGCTCGTCGACCCGAAGCGCGACCGCCTTGCCACCCTCGACGTCGAGAAGCCCATCGCGTGGCGCCGCCGTGAGCTCGCGAAGGCGCCCGTTGCGCGCGCCCGCACCGAAGCGGCAGCGGCGCTGGGAAAAGATGGCTCGGCCGCGTCGGTGGAATCGCTGCGTGCGGCGCTGCTCGACGAGAAGGCTTTCTGGGCAACCCGTTCGGCCTGCGCCCGCGCGCTGGGCGTCGTTCGCACCCCGGCCGCGAGGGATGCGCTCATCGCCGCGCTCAAGGTCAAGCACCCGAAACCCCGTCGCGCCGTCGTCGCGGCGTTGGGCCAGTTCCGCGAAGACGAAGAAGCGGGCAGGGCGCTCACCGCGTTCAACAAGAAGCCCGACGCCAGCGGCTTCGTCGAGGCCGAGGTCGCCCGCTCGCTGGGCCGCATGCGCGCGACCAACGCCCGCGCCACCCTGACCACGATGCTCAAGCGCCAAAGCTTCCTCGACGCCGTCACCAGCGCCGCGTTGGACGGGTTGGCCGAGCTTCAGGACCCCGAGGCCTGGCCGCAGGTCGTCGGCTTCACGAAGTACGGCTCGCCCGCGCACGCCCGCCGCGCCGCGCTGATGGCCGTCGCGAAGCTCGCCGAGGTCGCCAACAAGAAGACCGTCGCCGTCGACCTCATCGGCCTCGCGCTGCGCGACAAACAGTTCCGCACCCAGATGACGGCCTTCGACGCCGCCACCGAGCTCGGGGATGCGCGACTCATCGGCGCCGTGCAGTCGACCCCGTTCATCGACGGCCGCTTGCGCCGGTCGGCCCGGGAAACCGTTCGCGCGCTGCGGGGCACCGCAGGGCCCGCGAAGGAAGTCGCCACGCTTCGCACCGAGCTCGACAAGCTCAAGGGTGAAACCCGCGCACTCAAAGAGCGCCTGGACACGCTCGACGTTAAGAAGAAACCGCCCGCCCGCAAAAAGTGACCGCGCTTACCGTCAAAGTCGTCTCTGGCATCAAACGGGTCCCGCGCGAGGCGTGGAACGCGCTGCTCGGGCCGCTCGACCCGCCGGTGTTGCGGTGGGAATGGCTGGAGGCGCTCGAGGCCTCGGGCAGCACGACGAAAGCGCGGGGCTGGGAAGCGGCGCACTTCACGCTGTGGCGCGGGGACACGCTGGTGGGGGCCGCTCCCGCGTGGCTCAAGCACCACAGCATGGGCGAGTACGTCTACGACTTCGCCTGGGCCAACGCCGCCCGC
>JAYUXE010000334.1:0-5202 GCA_043753165.1 Archangiaceae bacterium
GCCGATGGTTCCCCGCGGCATCGTCGGCGTCGCCGTGGTCCACGCGGCTCACCAGGCGTCCCAACTCGCGGCGCTGCCGGATCCGGGTTGGCTGATTCCGTTTCACCTCGCCGCGATCCCGCTCGCGATCTTCCGCCCGCGGCTCTCGATGTCGGTGGTCGCGGCGCTTGGCGTCGTCCAGTGCGTGATGATGTTCCCGCGCACGGCGAACCACCTGTACCTCGGCGTGGTGGTGAGCCTGCTGCTCGCGCTGCTGCTGACGGACGACGAGGACGACGGCCGGCAGTTGCGACTGTCGGCGCTGGCGCTGCCGTTGATCGTCTTCGCGTGGTCCGGCGTGCAGAAGGCGCTGCACGGCTATTGGTTCCAGGGGCAGCTGCTCGCGTGGGTGATGGTGGCCCGCGACGACGTGGCCTTCGTCGCGCGCCCGATGCTCGACGACGCGGTGGCGAAGCATCTGGGCGGACTCGACCGCCACGTCGAAGGCAGTGGTCCATTCCGGCTGAACGGCGCGTGGATCCTCGTCTCGAACGGCATCTGGCTCGCAGAGCTCTTCTCGCCGTTGCTGGCGTTGGTCGCGTTCATCCGCGCGCGGCTGTGGTGGCTGCTGCTCATCGGGCTCTGGGCGATTCAGCTCGTCGCGCACGAGTGGCAGTTCGCGTTGCTGTTCACGAACGTGCTGACGATTCAGGCGCCGCCGAAGCGGCAGCGTCTGCTTCGCCCGTTGATTCTGCTCGCGTTGGTCGTTCTCACCTTCGCGCGCGCAGTGAACGCCGGGTGGATGCCGCAGGTGATCCGATGACGCGCCGCCGCCGCGCCGCCTGGGCGGTGCTGGCCTTCGTCGCGGTCTGGCCGGCGGTGACCGTCGTGCTGCAGCTCGGCTTCGACGTCGACCCGTGGAAGCTGATGGCGTTCGGGATGTACGCCGCGCCCGCGCGCCGGCCGGAAGACTTCGCGGTTTCACTCACCGCGCGCCGCGGCGCCACGTGGGAACCGCTCGACCTTCCGGAAGAAGAAAATCGTTTCATTCGCCGCCGCTACACGCTCGGCAAGCTCGTGGGTCTCGGTGGGCTCGCGCAGCGCGCGCTCGAGTCGTCCGGCGCCGACGAGGTGCGCGCAGAGCTGCAACAGTTCCGCCTCGATGCATCGACCGCGCGCGTCGTGCTGCACCGCGAGGTCGCAGTAGTCTCAGCTCGGTGAAATCGCTCACGATCAAACTCACGGATGCGCTCGCGCAAGACATCAGACGACTCGCGCGTGCGCGGGGCGTGACATCGAACGCTCTCATGCGGGCAGCCCTCGCCGCGTACTGCGGTTCGGTTGGCGGCCCCTCGACTTTGCTCGGGGTGACTGGGGTGGCGGCACTGCGAGGTTCGCTCAGAGGCCTTCCTGTAGATCTCTCGAGCAACCCACGGCACTTCAAGGGCTACGGAACGTGACCTTCAACCGTCGCCTGTGCGGCACTCTCAGCCGCCCTCGCCGATGAGCCCGTGGCGCTTCAACGCGAGGCCCAGGGCGATCACCGCGAGCAGCCCGCACGGCACCCACGCAGCGGCGGCGATCGGCAGATGCCCTGCGAGCGCGAGCCCCTTGCCGACCACCATCATCACCCACATCGCGACGGCGACGCCGAAGCCCTCGACCAGCGCCAGCGTCAGCTCGCCTTTGCGACCGGGCCGAAGTCCGAGCCCGAGCGCGAGCAGCGTCGCCGCAAACCCCGTCAGCGGATACGCGTACCGGTTGTGCAGCGCGAGCAGATGCTTCGCGACGGGCTGCCCAATCTCACGCCGCGCGCGGATCTGCTCGAGCAGTTCGGGCCGCGACAGATACTCGGGCCGCCCCGCCTGAACGACGAGCACCTTTCGCGGAAGCCCCAGCGTCAGCACCGCGTCGGCCTTCTTCTCGACCGTGAGACCCGCGCCCGCCGGGAAGCGATGAATGACCGCGTTCGTCAGCTGCCAGTCGTTGCCCTCGCGCCACGTCATGCGCTCGGCCTCGGTGCGCTCGACCAATCGAAAGTCGGGCCCGAGCTTGAACACCGACACGCCCGTGAAGCCCTGCGTCGCGTCGCCGCCGCTGACGTGCAGCACTTCGTCGCCGCGGCGGAACCACTGCGTCGGCCGGTAGTACGTGTACCAGGCGTTCCACCCGCTCTTGAACCGCGTCACCGAAAGGTCGTCGACCGCGGTGCCCGCCTTCGTCGCCACCGTTTCATCGAACGCAAGCAACAACCCCGACGCGATCAACGCGGCGCCACCGATTGGCACGTACAGCGCCAGCGGCCCGAACGTCAGCGACCGCATCGCCGTGATTTCTCCGCGTTTGCTCAGCGTCGCCAACGCCGTGCCCGCCGCGAGCATCATCGCCAACGGACCCAGCTGGTTCACCGCGACCAGCGCCTTGTTCCCGTACATCTGCGCGACGTCGGCCAGCGAGTGCGCCATGAACAGCTTCACGCGATCGCTGAAGTCCGCAATCACATACACGACCAGCACGCCCGCCAGCATCGCCAAGAAATACGTGAGGTACAGCCGCAGCACGTACAGCGAGAGCGTGCGGCTCATGCCGGCTTCCCCGCTTTCACCATCGCCCAGGTCCCCAACGCAAAGAACACGACGTTCGCCAACTGCCCCGCGACGACGGGCGGCAGCATGCCTTTCGAACCGAGCCCCGTGCCGATCTGCAGCACCACGTAATAGAGAATGTAGCCCGCGATGCTGAGCACGATGCCCTTGCCGCGCTGCGAGCCGCGGCCACGCAACGCGAGCGCCGTCGCCAGCAACGCAAACGCCAGCGGCAGCACCGCACGCGCAATGCGCGAATGAAACGTGACGAGAAGGGGCAGGGGCTTCGGGTCCGTCTCTGCCGCGCGCAGCAGCTCGCCCGGCGTCAGCTCTTCATGCGCACGCTGAAACGGATTCTTCCCGCCCATCGGCCCGCGCACGCTCAGCAGCAAGGTGCCGCGCTCGAAGTCGGCGACGGCGTAGTCCTGCTGGGCGGGGTTCGTGCGGTGAAGATTCCCGCCGCTCAAAATCATTCGCACTTCGTCCCGTTCTGTTTCTGGCTCGAGGTGGCCTTCGCGCGCCAGCAACAGCTGCGGTGCCGCGGCGTCCCGGCTGTCGTAGATGAGCACGTTTTCCCAGCTGCCCACAGGCAACACCTTCTCGACGTACAGCGCGAAGTTGGGAATGTCGTCGTAGAAGGTGCCCGGCTTCACGTCGCCCATCATGTTGCGTTTCAGCAGCTCGTTCGCGCTGCGCGTCACCGCCCGCATGCCCCAGGGTTCCAGCGTCCACGACACCGCCAGCGACACGCCTGCGAGCACGACCGCCATCGCCATCGGGAACATCAGCAGCTTCCACGGCCCCACGCCCAGCGCCCGCAGCGCGGTGAGCTCGCCGTCTTCCGACAGCCGCCCGAGTCCCAACAGCACCGACAACAGCAGCGCGATCGGCAGCGCCTGCATGAGGAAGTGCGGCGTGAGGTAGAGGACGAACAGCAACAAGTCCGTCGCGCCCACCGCCGAACCGAGCAGCAGGTCGGTGCCGCGAAGAAACGACATCGCGAGGAAGAGGCAGAAGAAGAACGCGAGCCAGTTCAGCAGCGGCGCCAGCATCTCGGCCAATACGTATCGGGCGAGCAGGCGCGGCACGAAGGCATCGTCGCGGGGCCGTGGTTCGGGCGCAAGATTCGTATAAAGCAGCCGACCTCGTGCTGACCCGCCGCCAACAGCTGCTCGCGCTCGCCATCTTCTGTGCGGCGGTGGGCCTGCGCCTGTTCGCCACCTCGGGCGAGACGATTCACGACTGGGACGAGGCGTACCACGCGCTGGTCGGCAAGAACTTCGCCGCGCACCCGCTGACGCCGACGCTCTACGACGACGAGGCGCTGCCGCACGACGACGCCGCGTGGACGCGGGCGCGCATCTGGCTTCACAAGCCGCCGCTGGCGATGTGGCTGATGGCGGGCAGCATCAAAACCATCGGCCCCACCGTGTTCGCGATGCGGCTGCCGTCCGCGGTGCTGGATTCGTTGGGCGTGCTGCTGACGTTGAGCATCGGGCTGCGGCTGTTCGGCTCGAAGATCGCGCTCGTCGCGATGGCGCTTCATGCGTTCAACGGCAATGCGTTGCTGTGGGTGGGTGGCGTGCACGCGACGGATCATGTCGACGTTCAGCTCGCGTTCTGGGTCGAGCTCGGCATCTACGGCGTGGTGCGGTACCAGAAGGGCCCCGAGCGATGGTGGCTGCTGGTCGGCGCCGCAACGGGCGCAGCGCTGCTCACCAAATCCATTCCAGGTACGTTGCCGCTGCTGCTGCTCGCGTTGTTCGGCGGCAGGGGTTGGAAGGCGAGGCTGCAGGCGGCGGCGTCCTCGGCGACCCTGGCGATTGCGATCGCAGCCCCGTGGAACCTCTACGCGCGCGCACGCTGGCCCGAGGTCGCCGCGCAGGGAAGCCGGGACCAGCTCGAGCAGCTGTGGGAAGTCGTCCAGGGCCACCGCGGCCACCCCTTCTTCCATTTCGAGAAGCTGGGCGAGATGCATGGCTACCTCGCGGCCATCGCCGTCGCGTGGTTTCTCTACCTGGCGGTGAAGCGGCCCGACGCGCCGGCGCGGATGGTGGCGGCGTGGTGGGTCGCTCCAGTGGTGCTGTTCAGCCTCGCGGCGACGAAGATGCCCGGCTACATGGGGCTCGCGGCGCCGGCGGTGTTCCTGATGTTCGCGGTGTTTGTCGTGACGGCGATCGATAGGTACCCGGCGTGGGCCAAGATTCTCGCCTCGTCCGTCATCCTCTCTTCGCTGTGGGGCGACGCGCGCGAGCTGCGCCGCCTCGGCAGGTCTTCACCGGAAATCACGGCCTTCGCCGCGACGATGCGCGCGCTGCCCGAACGCACCATCGTGCTCGGCGTTCGTCAGCCCGTGCCCGCGATGTTCCACGGAGCGCACGCGGCGTACCCGGACTACTGGACCCCGGAACAGGTGCATTCGGTGGTGGTGAAGGGCTACGCGGTGCGCACCTGCCAGGACCTCGGCCTCGCGCCTCAGCTGTGCGCAGATCGCTGAGGCCGTAACGCCCAGAGCCAGAACGGCGCGAACGCCATCAGCTCGAACGCGACGACATAGACGCCGCGGCTCGACAGCATCCCGGTTCCGATGGGAGCGACCGGAATCGGCGCCCACGGCGCGAAGAACCGTTCGTTCGTG
>JAYUXE010000335.1:0-2134 GCA_043753165.1 Archangiaceae bacterium
CCCGCACCTTGATTCGCAGCGACGCGAACGGCCGCGTGTCCGCCACCTTCGCGCGCGGCAGCTGCGTCACCGCCGGACCGGCCGCCTTCACGAACTTCATCACCGTGGCTTTGCGCTGCGCGAGCAACAGCGGCACCTTCACCGCGGCCAGCACGTTGCCGACCTGCGCCTCGGCCAGCCGATTGCCGAGCTCTTCGAGCACGCCGTCCATCGGGAACCACCAGGCGTCCGGGCCCTTGTTCTTGTCGAGGACGACCGTGCGCGGGCGCGTGTAGTGGTGAAGCGCGAACGCGCTGTTTGCGATGCCTGAGCCCGTCTTCTTCACGCCGCCCCACGCCGCCGCGGGGATGGCGCCGGTGAACGCGTGGTTGTTGATGAACGCGGTGCCGACTTCCAGCTGGCGCGCGATGTGGTCTGCCTTCTTCAGGTTCTTCGACCACACCGAAGCGTTGAGGCCGTACTCGCACTTGTTCGACAGCGTCACGGCTTCATCGGCGTTTTGAACTCGCACGATGGGGATGACCGGCCCGAACGTCGGCTCGGTGAGCACGAGCATCTCGGGGTCCGCGCAGTGGTCGATGACGGTCGGCTCGAAGTAGAGGCCTTTGCCGGTGGGCTTGCCGCCGCAGACGACCTTCGCTCCGCGGGCAATCGCATCGCCGACGTGTTCCTTCACGATCTCCAGCTGCGGCTTCGTCATCACCGGGCCGAGGTCCGACGTCGCCGGGTCGCCCGAGACGCGCAGGCGCGAGACGGCGTTGGCGAGGCGTTCGACGAATTGGTCGGCGATCGATTCTTCGACGTACACGCGTTCGATGTCGCCGCACGCCTGGCCCGCGTTCGTCAGCGACCAGTGCATGATGCCCGCGACCGTGCGCTCGAGGTCGCAGTCGGCCAGCACGATCGCCGCGTCCTTGCCGCCCAGCTCGACGCTGCAGGGAATCAGCAGCTCGCCCGCCTGCTTCGCGACGATGCGGCCCGACGCCGAAGAGCCCGTGAACGTCAGCGCGTCGATGCCCGAATGAATCAGCGCCGTGCCCACCGTCTTGTCGCCCTGGATGGCGATCAGCACGTCTTCCGGCAACACCTCACCCATCAGCTTCACGAACCACGCGCCCGACCGCGGAGCGAACTCACTCGGCTTCAACACCACCGTGTTTCCGCACAGCAGGGCCGCGAACACCGGCTTGAAGAAGTTCGCCACCGGGAAATTCCACGGCGCGATGATTCCCACCACGCCCCGCGCCACCGACTGCACCACCGCGCTCTTCCCCGGGAAGGCCAGCGGCGAAATCGGCACCTTCTTTTCCTTGAGGAAGGGGCGCGCGACCTTGATCCAGTCGGTGATGAACTGAAGCGCTCCCAACGCTTCCCCCATCAGCACTTCGCCCGCCGGCTTCCCGCCTTCGTCGTGCAACAGCTCGAGCAATTCCTGCCGCCGTTCGAGCATCAAGCGGCCCGCCTGCTTCATCACCTTTGCGCGCGCGTCGAACGACAGCGCGTTCCACTTGCGCTGGGCGAGGCGCGACTTGCTGACCAGCCCCTTCACCTGCGTCACGGGAGTCACCGGGACGGCGGGCATCTTTCGCCCGTCGACGGGGCTCAGGTTGCGAATTGCGGGGGCTTCGGCTTTGGCGGCGGTGGCTTTCGGCATGTGTCCTCTTTCCTGTACGCGCCGGGGCAGTAACACGGCTCTACACCTGCTGAGAAACCCCCTGCTTTCGAGACCTTGAAAGCCGGTCTAATAACGTCGACGCTTTCCAATGCACGCTTAGAAGCGAGCCCATGCCCACAGACGCCTACCAGCGCTTCAAGACGGCGATTTCCGGGGAAAGGCTGCCCCTCGCGGTGGTCGACCTCGATGCGTTCGACCGCAATGTCGACCGGTTGGTGGCCGACGCGAAAGGCAAGCCGCTGCGCATCGCCTCGAAGTCGGTGCGGTGCCTCGAGCTGTTGAAGCGCGTCGCCGCGCGGCCCGGGGTGGTGGGGCTGATGACGTACAGCGCGGCCGAGACCGCGTTTCTGGCGGGGGAAGGGTTTCAGAATCTTCTGCTCGCGTACCCAACGGTGCAGCAGGCAGATCTCGCCGCGCTGGTCCGTGCGAATCAATTCGCGTTCGCCGCGGTGGCGGTGG
>JAYUXE010000336.1:0-2134 GCA_043753165.1 Archangiaceae bacterium
GTGCTGTTCTCGACGCACCGCATGGAAGAAGCCGAGTTCCTGTGCGACCGCCTCGCGTTTCTTCGCGCCGGCAAGGTCGTCACCGAAGGCACCGCCGAACAGCTTCGCACCGCCAGCGGGCAGCCGACGCTGACGGGCGCCTTTCTTCACTTCGCCCGCGAGGCCGCACCGTGAAGACCTTCTGGAGCCTGCTTCGCAAAGAGCTCACCGACAGCCTTCGCGATCGCCGCACGCTGTTGATGATGCTGCTGTTGCCGGTGCTGCTGTACCCGGGCTCGATGCTGCTGGTCGGCACGGTGATGGCGGCGGGCAAGGCGCGGCTGGCGACGGAGCCGCTGACCATCGCCATCGCCTCGAAAGATGCTGCGTCGTTCGTCGGCGCCGCGCCCGCGCACACGACGTGGCAAGAGACGACGCGCGAAGCAGGTGAGGCGGGCTTAAAAGAGCAGGAAGTCTGGGCCGTGGTCGATGCGCCCGACGGCTCGTTCGAGTCGGTGAAGAACGGCGACCAGGCGGAAGTGACGGTTTTCTACACGAAGCGCCACGACCGTTCGATGGAAGCGTTCGAGCGCATCAAGAAGATTCTCGAGGCCGAAGCGAAGCAGTCGCTGAAGGTCCGCCTGGTCGCCGCCGCGCTGCCCGAGAAGTTTGCCGACCCGATTCGCATCGAGCCGCACGACGTCGATTTTCAAAAAGACCTGGGTCCCCTGATCGCCTCGCGCATCCTGCCGATCATCCTCGTGATGATGCTGTTCATGGGTGCGCTGTACCCGGCCATCGACGTCACGGCGGGCGAGAAGGAAAGGGGAACGCTCGAGACGCTGCTGGTCGCTCCGGTTCGGCCGATTCAGGTGATGGCGGCGAAGTACTTCACCGTCGCGGCGATCGCGTCGCTGGCGTCGCTGGTGAACCTGGCGGCGATGGCCGGCACTTTTGCGCTGGGCCTGAGACTCGACAACGGCATCAGCACGACGATGGGCTTTTCGCTGGGGCAGGTGGCGATCATGCTCGTCTGCCTGCTGCCCGCCGCGTTCATGGTCACGGGCGTCACGCTCGCGATCGCGTCGCTGGCGCGGAACTTCAAAGAGGCCCAGTCGCTGCTCACCCCGGTGACGATCGTGGGAATCCTGCCGGGGATGATGGCGTTGATGCCGGGCATCGAGCTCAACGCCCTCACCGCCGCCGTGCCGCTGCTGAACGTCGCGCTGACGGTGAAGGCCGTCGTGCTGGGCGCTGCGCAGCCCATTCACGTCGTCATCACGGTGGCTTCGATTTGCCTCTGTTCGCTGGGCGCGCTGAAGCTCGCCTCCAACGCCTTCGCCTCGGAAGCCCTGCGCTTCGGAGGAACCGAGAGCTGGCGGGCGCTGTTCAGGCCCAACAGCTGACCAAAGTTAAGTAGAGTCGGCCGGTTCGTTTTTCAAGGAACACAGGAGAGCACTGAACATGTGGGACAGGTTCAAGCGGGCAATGCGCAGCTTCGTCGGCTTCTTCGTCAGCTCGATCGAAGATCCCGAGCTCATCCTCGAACAGAACATTCGCGACCTGAATGATCAGGTTCCGAAGATGAACGAGTCGATCGCGATGGTTCGTGCGAACCAGACGCTGCTCGAAAAAGAGAACATGAAGTACCGCAACGAGGTCAACGATCTCACCGCCAAGGTGAAGGCCGCCATTCAGGCCGGCCGCGATGATCTCGCCGCGCAGTACGCGACCCGTCTGCAGATGGACAAGGGGGCCCTCGCGCGCAATGAGCAGCAGCTGGCCACCGCGAAGTCCGCCTACGAAAAGGCGCTGAACGTGAAGAAGGCGTTCATGCGTGAGAAGGACAAGAAGACGGGCGAGGCGATGAACGCGATTCGCGATGCCCGCCGCGCCAAATGGCAGGCGAAGGTCGCCGACGCGATGGAATCGTTCGAGGTCGCCGGCGTCTCGGCCACCCACGACGAGATGATTCGCAAGGTCGAAGAACAGACCGCGGTCAACGAGGCGCGCATGAACATGGCCCTCGAGTCCGTCGACCACCAGGCCGTGCAAATCGAGGAAGAGGCCGAGAAGATCCAGGCCAACGAGCTCGTGAAGCAGTTCAAGATGGAAATGGGCCTCAGCAGCCCGGCCCCCGTCTCGGACGTCGCTT
>JAYUXE010000337.1:0-2131 GCA_043753165.1 Archangiaceae bacterium
TGCGCAAGGCCGCGCTGGTCTCTTTGTCGAGCGCGTTGGTGTCGTGGGACGCCGGCAGGTAGCCGCGCTTGGCGAGCGCCTGCTGAATGAGACGCGCACCTTCGGGCTTCATCAGACCCGAGGGGGAAACGGCGAGCTCGGGGCGGCCTTCTTCGACCGGCGGGCGCGCGGTGGGCGACGTCGGCTTCGGCACGGACTTCCCTTCGGGCGAGACGGCCGCGGCGGCCGGCTTCTTCTCCACCAGCTTCTCTTTCTCGCCTTCTCCCTTCTTCGCTTCTTCCTGCTTCGCTTCTTCCTGCTTCGCTTCTTCGGGCTTCGCGCCGACGGTGTCTTCGTCGGGCCTGGTGCCCTTCTCGACTTCCTGGGTGTGCAGGCAGCCAACCCAGGTGAGAGTCAGGACGAGGATGATTGGGTTGCGCATGGTGTTTTTCCTCACGACTTCGGAGCGACGGGCTGTTCCTTCGGGCCTTCCTTCTTGTCGATCGCGTCTTTGATGATGCCCAGCGGCGTCTGGTCGTGGTTCGCCTTCGGAGCGGGCAGGCGCTCGAAGCTCTCAGAGACACCAATCACGAACGCGTTGCGGATGACGCCGGCAATGGTCGGCCAGAGCTGAATGTCGGGCGCATTGATGTCGCCTCCGATCGGGATCACGGTCGCGACGGCGCGGCGATCGCCCACGCGGTCGGATGCAATGTGAACGGCGGCATCGGCGAGCACGGCTTTGATCTTGTTCCCGATGCCCGGCTTGCCCTGCACCACTTCGACGTTCTTCAAGACGGGCTTGATGCCGCCCGACAGCTTGCCGGCGCGGCAGTCGAACTCGGCGAAGAGATCAAGCGTGCCCTTCTCGACGGTGACCCCCGTCTTCGAGGCCATGATTCCGCTGATCTCTTTGAGCTCGAAGTTGTTCACCATCGCGCGGCCGGCGAAATAGAGCCCCTTGGCCAGTGGGTCGGCGGTGATGAACGCGGAGATTTCGCCCGTGTCCTGAATCTTGCCCGAGATCGCGATCGAGGTCGGCTCGCCGCGAGACAGGGCCGCGCGGGTGGCGAGGTTCTCGAGGGTGCCGTCGAGGGCGTGGATCCAGACCTTCGGAAAGTCCTTGTTCGTCTTGTCGGTGAACATCATCTCGGCGTCCTTCACTTCGACGCGGTCGACGGTCAGCGGAAAGACGCCCGCAAGCTTTTCCTGGAAGTCCGGAATGCCGGTGTCCAGCTGCTCTTCCGACTTCGAGTCGGCAGCGATCAGGTTCATCCGCAGCTTGTTGATTTCCATCGTCGCGACGAGATGCAGGTGCAACAGCTCGCGGCCGTAGACGCCCAACTCGAACTTGTCGATGTAGATGTACGGGTCTTTGTTGCCGCCCGCGGACTGCTTCATGATCTTGAGGTGCGTGAGCGCGTAGTTCAGCTTGGTCGGCTGGAGCTTCGCGTTCTCGAACGTCACCACGTACTGGGGCTCGAAGATCTTGAGGCGCTCGCGCGTCTGCCATTCGACGACCGGGTCGAGCGCGAAGAACACGATCACGAAGAGAATGATCGGCGTGAGGATCAACGCCCAGAACTTCTTGGTCTGGAAGAAGCGCTTCCCCGAGCTCATGGCTGTTTTGCCTCAATGGGCGCCTGCGCCACGCGGTGAAAATGGGTCAAGAAAGAAAAATCTGCGGGTTGTTGGCTCATGGGGGGCTCCTGTCTCGATGCAGAGCAGGAAGGATGCCGATCCCGGCGGGGTGAAATGGCACAGCCTGTGCTCAGTGCGGCGCCATGCGCATGGGTCTGATGGCGGTACTGGTTTTTCTGGGGTGCGATTCGCGGGTCTCGGGCTTCAAGTTGACCGCGACGGTGCCGGCCGACCCGGACGGCTTCTCGAATGCCCTGTACCAATCGGTCGGGGCCCGGCTTCAACCCGGCCACCAGATCGAGCTCGTCGACAACGGCAGGGTGTTCGATCGCCTGGAAGAAGAGATTGGCAAGGCGAAGACGAGCGTGAACCTGGTGCTGTTCATCTGGCGCCCGTTCGAGCCGTCGCCGCGCATCGTGAAAGCGCTGACGGCGCGCGCGAAGGAAGGCGTGGCGTGCCGCATTCTGGTCGACGCCGTGGCGAGCACCGGCTTCGAGGACGAGGTGAAGCC
>JAYUXE010000338.1:0-2129 GCA_043753165.1 Archangiaceae bacterium
GGCGCGCACATGGTGAACGGCGCCAACGGCGCGTGGAACTACGCCGAAGCGCTGCAGCCGCTGGTGACGAAGAATCTGCAGGGCAACACGATGATTCTGCGGAAGCTGTTCAACGGCTTCCCGGGCCACGACCCGCATTGGCAGAACTGTTCGGGCTTTCTTTCGTGCGAGCCGATGGTGCTGGGTGACCCGGGCGTTGCGCGCTGCGGAAAGACGGTCGACCAGTACGTCGCCGAGAAGTACCCGACGTCGATTCGTTCGCTCGAGGTTGGCGGCATCTACTACCACGTGCACCCGTTGAATGATCACCCCGGGTACTCGAACGACTACCTGAACCGCATCAGCTGGCAGGCGGCCGACAAGTTCCGTTCTCCGATTCCGAACCCGGCGCAGATGTTCGCCAAGCTCTTCGGCTCGGAAAACGGCAGCGCGGCGCAGATTGCGTTCCTTCACAACCGGAAGAAGTCGGTGCTCGACCAGATGCACAAAGACGCGACGCGGCTGTCGGCGCGGCTGCCCGACAGCTACCGCCCGGTGCTCACCTCGTACATGCAGACCGTGCGCGAAGTGGAGAACGGCCTGATGCAGGGCGGCTTCACCTGCACGCCGAACCTGACCTCGCCGACCCAGGACTTCGCCGAAGCCAACACGAACTACCTGCTGCGGTTCCAGCTGATGCACCAGATGGTGGTGCTGGCGATGCAGTGCGGTCTCACCAACGCCGCGACGTTCATGTACGGGCCGGGCGTTTCCGAATCGATGAACTTCCCGAACGAGCTCGGCGGTGGAAATGGCCACCACGCGTGCGCGCACAACCTCGGCAACGCGGGCTCGATCAATCGCCTGACGCAAATCAACCGACTCCAGGTGGGCCTGCTCGCCGACCTGCTCGAGAAGCTGAAGGCCGCCAACCTGCTGAACGAGACGCTGGTGCTCTACGGCTCGGACATGTCGGACGGCAACACCCACTACACCGAGAACCTGCCGATGCTGCTCTGCGGCTCGGGCACGGACTTGAAGTTCGGCCAGGAAATCATCCCGGCGGCGCGGCGTCCCCTTGCCGACCTGCACGTCGACATCCTCTCGTTGTTGGGCCTCTCGAACATGACGTCGTTCGGCAGCGGCGCGGCGGCGAGCACCGGTCAATCGCTGGGCATCCGGGTCTGATCAACCGTGAAGCGCTGTTCGGCCGCTGGAGACTCGCGGTCGACGACCTCGCCGCGCGGCGCCGTTACGGAGAGCACGCGCTCGAGCTCACGCCGCATGGTGAGCTCGTTCAGTCGACGGTGACGCCGGGCGGTCTCACGCGGGTGTTGCTCACGTGGCGGCTCGAAGGCGACGTGCTCGTCACCGACCAGATGTCGCAGTCGCACGTCGAACGCCAGGCCGTCTCGCTGCTGCCGGGTGGCGAGCTGATGCTGGGCGAAGGCGTCGAGGCGTCGCGGTACGTGAAGGACGACGACAAGTTCGGCCTCGACCCGGACGCGCGCCTCTATGCCATCGCCGGCACTGCGTTGAGGCACGCGATCGCCAGCGTTCCGTTCACGCCATTCTTGATGACGCAGACCGCGAAGAAGATGGACCTGATTCGCATCGACGATGCATCGGCTGACGACGCCGCGCGCGCGCAGGCCGGACAGCTGCTCGACGACGTGACGTTGTGCGCGTGGACCACCGACGGCGAGCTGATTCTCGAGGGCGAGAAGACGTACGCGGTCTTTGCCGTGGTGAGTGAACGCGGCCGCTTCGCCTCGAAGACGTTTGCCCTGCGCTACCGCCTCACCACCGACGAAACGCCCGAACCTTTCGGCGGGTTCCTCGTCACGGCGGAAGGGGCCGGGTGGTTGCGTTCGTCGGCAGGATGAATTGCAGCAGCGAGCCCAGGCCCACCACCAGCGCGCAGCCGATGACGTTGAACCAGAGGTAGCCAATCTTCGTGAACGTGAAGAGCGCGAGCACGGTCGATTGCGACAGCACGGCGGCGACGAACACGGCGTTGCCCTGTACCCTCTTCACGAAGAACGCGACCAGAAACATGCCGAGCACCGTCCCGTAGAAAATGGACCCGAGGATGTTCACCGCCTGAATCAGGTTGTCGAGCAGCGAGGCAAAGGTGGCGAAGCCGATTG
>JAYUXE010000339.1:0-5187 GCA_043753165.1 Archangiaceae bacterium
TCGCTGGCGCACTTCTTCAGCGAGACGAACGGCAACGTGCTTCAGGATCCTCGCGTGAAGACGCACGTGAACGACGGCCGGCAACACCTGCGCATGCAGCCCGAAGGCACGTATGATCTGATCACCCTCGAGCCTCCGCCGATCGCGTTCGCTGGCGTTGGTTCGCTTTATTCACGCGAGTTCTACGCGCTCGCCAAAAGCCGCCTCACCGACCAGGGAATGTTGACCCAGTGGCTGCCCGCGTACCAGGTCTCGCCCGAGGTCGCGCGCGCGATGGCGGCCAGCTTCGTCGCCGAGTTTCCCGACGCCGTGCTTCTCTCGGGTCACGGCGCCGAGCTCATTCTTCTGGGCAGCAAGGCCGGACACGCGCGGTTCCACCTGTCCACGGTTCGTCAGCGACTGGGCCAGCGCCCGGCAGTGCAGGAAGACCTCGCGCACTTCGAGCTCGGCACCGACGACCAGCTGGTGGCCCTGCTGGCGGCCTCGAATAAGGAGCTGACGCGCTATGTCCACGGTTCGCCGCTGGTGACGGACGACCGCCCGCTGAACGAGTACGGGGCGCGATCGAAGAAGCGGCTGTTTCGCCTCGACCCGGGCCTCTTCCCTGCCAATGATCTCGCGGGCTGGTGCGACGACTGCGGCGAGCACGCGGCCGCGCTGGAACCGATGCGCGCGAAGTACCAGTCGAAGGCGTTTCTCACGGGCGACCGCTGATGCGCGGTTGGCTGCTCGTCGTGCTCGCGCTGACCCCGGGCTGCTTCGAGACGAAGTACCTGCTGCAGGCGGCGGCCGGCCAGTACGAGCTGCTGCACACCGCGCGGCCCATTTCAAAAGTGCTCGATGACTCGCGCGTGCCCCCGCGCACGCGGCACCTGCTGGCCCAGGTCGCGGCGATCAAATCCTGGGGCACGTCGCGCGGCCTGAAGCCGACCAACAACTACGGCCGGTATTCGGACCTTCACCGGTCGGCCGCCGTGTACGTGGTGCAGGCGTGCGCGCCGCTGTCATTCGACGTGAAGCGGTGGCAGTTCCCCATCGTCGGCACCGTGCCGTACCTCGGCTACTTCAGCGAACCGCCCGCGCGCGCGTACGCCGACCAACTGGCAAGCGAAGAAGGCCTCGATGTCGCGGTGCGCACGGCGTCGGCGTACTCGACGCTCGGTTGGTTCCGCGACCCGGTGCTGTCGACGATGCTGTCGGACGGAGACGAGGCGTTGGGCGATCTGGCGAACGTCATCCTTCACGAGTCGGTTCACGCGACCTTCTACGTCCCGAACCAGTCTTCGTTCAACGAGAGCGCGGCCAGCTTCGTTGCCGACCACCTCACCCCCGAGCTGCTCGACGAGTCATTCGGCAAAGGCTCGTATCCGGCAAAGGCGTGGCTGGAAGACCAGGCGCGCGGCGAGGCCTGGAGCAAGCGGCTGCACGAGACGTACGGGCAGCTCGACGCGCTCTACAAGTCAGAAAGAACCGATGCCGAGAAGCTGGCCGAGAAGATGCAGATTCTCGACGCCGTGAAAAAAGAGCTCGGGATGCGCCGCACGCTGAACAACGCCTGGCTGTCAGGCAGCCGCACGTACGAGACGGGCAGCGTCGCGTTCGATCGCCTTCGGGGCGCGTGCGAGACCTGGCCCCGCGTGATCTCGGCGCTCGCGTCGCTTCGGGAATCGGACTTCTCGGAACCCCAGCAACAGGCGTTCGACCCGGTGCTCGACGCGCTCGGCAAGCGCGCCTGCCAGTAAGGTCATCGACATGGGCGCGCGAATCCTGGTGGTCGACGACGAGAAGAACATCCGTTCGACGCTGCGCATCTGCCTCGAAGGGCTGGGGCACACGGTGGTCGAAGCGGCGACCCCCGAAGCGGCGCTGGCGGCGATCAAGCAACACCCGTTCGAGCTCGCGTTCGTCGACCTGCGCATCGGCACCAGCAGCGGGCTCGAGCTGTTGCCGAAGCTGATCGCGGAAGACACGTCGATCGACGTCATCCTGATCACCGCGTACGCGACCTTCGACGTCGCGGTCGAGGCGATGAAGCGCGGGGCGCGCGACTTTCTGCCGAAGCCGTTCACGCCCGCGCAGATCCGCCACCTGGTCGAGAAGTCTCTGGAACAGCGCCGCCTGTCCGAACGGGTGGGCGCGTTGGAAAGCCAGCTGTCGCAGCAATCGCCCGACGCCACGCTCGAGACGGTGTCGCCAAAGATGCAGGCCGTGATGGCGCTGATCACCCGCGCGGCGGCGTCGGACGCGACGGTGCTCTTCCGCGGTGAGAGCGGCACGGGCAAAGGCCTGATGGCGCGTACGCTGCACGAACGCAGTGCGCGCAAAGAACGCCCGTTCGTCACCGTCAACTGCCCCACGCTGAGCGAGCAGCTGCTGGCCAGCGAGCTCTTCGGCCACGCGCGCGGCTCGTTCACCGGCGCCGTGAAAGATCAGGCGGGCCGCGTCGAACAGGCGGAAGGCGGGACGTTGTTCCTCGACGAGGTCGCCGAGATGACGCCCGCACTGCAGGCGCAGCTGCTGCGGTTCGTGCAGGACAAACAGTTCGAACGCCTGGGCGAGGGCCGCACGCGAACAGCCGATGTCCGCGTGCTGTCGGCGACGAACAAGAACCTCGAGAAGGAAGTGGCCGAAGGGCGGTTTCGCGAAGACCTGATGTACCGGCTGAACGTGATCGAGATCGGGATGCCGGCGTTGCGCGAACGGCCGGAAGACATTCTTCCGCTGGTTCGCCGGTTCATCGCGTTCTTTGCGCGGACGAACAAGCGCGCCGCTCCGGAGCTCACGCCGGCGGTCGAAGCGCTTCTGCAGAAGTACCCGTGGCCCGGCAACGTGCGCGAGCTGCGCAATGCGATTGAACGGGCGTTGATCGTGTGGCCGACCGACCGGCTCGAGCCGCAGGCGTTTCCCGACAAGATCGCGATGGCGGCGGTCGAAGGCACGGTCGCGCTCGGGGGGCCCTGGACCCTCGATCAGGTCGAGAAGGAACACGTGATGCGGGTGCTCGGCGCGACCCCTTCGCTGGAAGAGGCAGCCACGACTTTGGGGGTCGATGCATCGACCCTTTACCGCAAACGCAAGAAGTGGGAATCAGGCTGATATTGCAGTTTGCACGATTGCCATGTGGCGTCGTGCAAAGTGCACAATCGCGTCTCACCGGCCCGGGCAAGTCGCGCGGCACGGCGGATGCGACGGGAGCCCGCATGTCTGCCACCCCTACCGCCCGTCGAACCCTGGTGCTGGCCGCGCTGGGCATCGTGTTCGGCGACATCGGCACCAGCCCGCTCTACGCAATCAAAGAGTGCTTCAAGATGAAAGACGGGGTGGTGACCGCCCACGCGATCGCCGTCACCGAATCGAATGTGCTGGGCGTGTTGTCGCTGGTGTTCTGGAGCCTCGTCGTCGTGATCAGCGTGAAGTACCTGGGCGCGATCATGAAGGCCGACAACCGCGGCGAAGGGGGCATCTTCGCGCTGCTCGCCCTCGTCCCCGCAGAGCACGCGCGCCGCGGCATGGTGTTGCTCGCGCTGTTCGGCGCCGCGCTGCTGTACGGCGATGGGGTGATCACTCCGGCGATCTCGGTGTTGTCCGCAGTCGAAGGCCTCGAGGTCGCGACCAGCCACGCCCGGCCACTGGTGTTGCCCTTGACGGTGGGGATCCTGGTGGGCCTCTTCGCGGTGCAGAAGCACGGCACCGCCGGCATTGGCGCGATGTTCGGCCCCATCACCCTCGTCTGGTTCGGCGCGATCGCGATGTTGGGGGTGCGAGGCATCATCGAACAGCCCGGCGTCCTCGCGGCGGTCAACCCGGTGCACGCGTGGAGCTTCTTTCAGGCGAACGGGTTTCGCGGCTTCTTCGTGCTCGGCAGCGTCGTGCTCTGCATCACGGGCGGCGAGGCACTGTACGCCGACATGGGCCATTTCGGCCGTTCGCCGATTCGCATTGGCTGGTACGCGATCGTCTTCCCTTCGCTGCTGCTGAACTACTTCGGCCAGGGGGCGTGGCTGATCGCGCATGGGCATGACCCTCGTCCGTTCTGGGCATTGGTGCCCGAGCTGCTGATCATCCCCACCGTGATTCTCGCCACCGCGGCGACCGTGATCGCGAGCCAGGCGCTCATCTCGGGCGCGTTCTCGCTCACCCGCCAGGCGGTGCAGCTCGGCTACCTGCCGCGCGTCACCATCGTCCACACGTCCGACACCAATGAAGGGCAGATCTACATCCCCGAGATCAACAAGGCGCTGGCCGTGGCGTGCGTGCTGTTGGTGCTGGCGTTCAAGGAATCAGACGCGCTGGCGGCGGCGTACGGCATCGCGGTGACGGGCACGATGGGCATCACTTCGGTCGTCTACTACTTCGTCGCGACGCGCCGCTGGGGCTGGCCGGTGCGCAAGGCGCTGCCGCTGGTGACGTTGTTCCTCGCGTTCGACCTCGCCTTCTTCGGCTCGAACGCGCTGAAGTTCTTCGACGGCGGCTGGTTTCCCATCGCGCTCGCGGTGTCGATCTTCATCTTGATGACGACCTGGAAGCTGGGCCGCCAGCTGTTGGGCGCGCGCTTCGCAGCGACGATGATGCCGCTGGACACGCTGCTCGATGACTTCGACAACAAGGCGCCGCAGCGGGTGCCAGGCATCGCGGTGTTCATGTCGGGGTCGGCCGAGGGCACGCCGCCGGTGCTGCTGCACCACCTGAAGCACAACAAGGTGGTTCACGACCAGGTGGTGCTGCTGTCGATTCTTCCTTCGGATTCGCCGACGGTGACGGATGCCGAACGCATGGTGGTGATGCCGCAGCGGCACGGGTTCTTCCGCCTCGTGGCGAAGTTCGGTTTCATGGAAACGCCCAACGTGCCCGCGCTGCTGAAACGGGCGGGCTTCACCGACGCGGGCGCGATCAGCTACTACCTCGGGCGCGAGACGCTGCTCATCAACGGCAAGTCGAAGATGGGGCGCTGGCGCAAAGGCGTATTTGCGTTCGTGTCTCGCAACGCACTGCCCGCGACGTCGTACTTCGGAATTCCGCCCGGGCGCGTGGTCGAGCTGGGCATGCAGGTCGAGCTCTAACCGATCGTGAACCAGAAGCGGCTGCCCTGCCCCGGCGTGCTGTCGACGCCGATCTGCCCGCCGTGCGCCTCGACGATCTCGCGCGCGATGGCGAGCCCGAGGCCGGCGCCTTTCGAGGCGGACCCCG
>JAYUXE010000340.1:0-11397 GCA_043753165.1 Archangiaceae bacterium
CCGCGTGGCTCGTGCTCGTGGTGCCAATCGCCCTGCCCTTCATCGTGGGGCACGTTCGCCAGGGCCTGTACCCCGCGCTCGAGCGCGACCAGGCGATGGGCGGCGTCCTCAACTACTCGAGCTACTCGACCGAAAATGCCCTGCAGTACTCGCGCAGCAGCATGTACGGCGAGTCGAACTTCGACGGGCTCCTGAAGCAGGAAGAATGGGCGAGCAAGAAGACCCCGCAGCAGGCGCAGGCGCCGCAGTCGAACCGAGTCAGCAAGCTCAAGTCCTTCAACGCGCAGGACTACGACAAGAGCGCGATCGTGCAGACGGGCCCGGGCCTGCCGCGGTGGACGTGGACGCAGGTGACGCTGGGCTTCTCGGGGCCGGTGCAGCGCGATCAGCAGCTGAGGCTGTGGCTGGTGCCGCCGTGGCTGAACGGGTTGCTCGCGTTCCTGCGCGTCGCGCTGTTGTGCGCGCTGGTGTTGCGGACGTCGAGCCTGCCGGGGCGGTTCTGGCCGAAGGGGTTCAAGGCCGGCCCCGCTGCTGTGGCCGCGGCGCTGCTGCTGGTGTCGGGGCGTGCGTTCGCCCAGAGCGTACCCGAGCCGGATCCTTCGACCAGCGCAGGCCAGGCGTTGCTGACGCAGCTGCGAGACCGGCTCACTGCGGCGCCCGCGTGCATGCCCCACTGCGCTGCGAGCCCGCGCATGTTCATCGAGGCCAGCGCCCGGCAGCTGAAGCTCAAGCTCGAGGTGCACGCCGGTGCCGATGTCGGCGTGCCGTTGCCCGGCAACGCGGCGCAGTGGGTGCCCGAGCAGGTGCTGCTCGATGGCAGGCCCGCCCCCGGGCTGCGGCGCGATGCCGACGGAGTGCTCTGGCTTGCAGTGACGCCCGGCAACCACGTGGTGCTGATGGAAGGCGCCCTGCCGGCGCGCGACACGGTGCAGCTGGCGCTTAACCTGAAGAGCCACCGTGTCGAGGCGAAGCTCGAAGGCTGGACGTTGGACGGGCTTCACGAAGACGGCCTGGCCGACAACGACCTGCAGCTCTCGCGGGCCGCGGGCGGGTCGGAAGAGAAGGATCCTTCGGCGATGACGTCGTCGCTGCCCGCCTTCGTCGGTGTCGAACGTGAGCTGGTCCTGGGGCTCGAATGGACGGTGGAGACGCACGTTCGCCGGCTGACTCCCACGGGAACTGCGGTGGTGCTCGAGGTGCCATTGCTGCCCGGCGAGTCGGTGACGACGCCCGACGTGCGCGTGCAGAACGGCAAAGCCTTGGTGAACATCGGGCCGCAAGCGACGGAAGCGACGTGGACCAGCGTGCTCGAGCAGAAGTCACCGCTGTCGCTGAAGGCGCCCACGGGCCTGCCGTGGGTCGAGGTCTGGCGTCTGAACGTGAGCCCGGTGTGGCACGTCGAGCTCGCCGGAATTCCCATCGTTCATCAGCAGGACGATTCGGGGGCCCGCCTGCCCGAGTGGCACCCCTGGCCCGGTGAGACGGTGACCATCGACGTGCTGCGGCCCGCAGGCGTCGAAGGCCAGACGCTGACCATCGACCAGAGCGAGCTCACCGTCACCCCCGGCCTTCGCGCCACCGACGCGACCCTGACCGCGAACCTGCGCAGCTCGCGCGGGGGTCAGCACGTCATCACCCTGCCTGAAGACGCGCAGCTGCAGTCGGTGTCGATCAACAACGTCGTGCAGCCGATTCGGCAAGACGGCCGGCGCGTCGCGATTCCGCTGGTGCCTGGCTCGCAGTCCGTCGCGATGACGTGGCGGCAGAGCTCGGGCATCGGCTTCAACTGGCGCACGCCGCAGGTTGACCTCGGGGCCGCCAGCGCGAATGCAGATTTGAAGCTGAACCTGTCGCGCGATCGTTGGGTGCTGTTCGTCACCGGGCCGCGCATGGGCCCCGCGGTGTTGTTCTGGAGCACCCTGCTCGTGCTGCTGCTGGTGTCCATCGCGCTCGGCCGGGTGCGGATCACGCCGCTGCGAACGCTGCAGTGGGTGCTGCTGACGCTGGGCCTGTCGCAAGTGCCGATTCCCGCGGCGGCGCTGGTGGTGGGCTGGCTGCTGGTGCTCGGGTGGCGCGAGACGAAGCCCGAGTTGTCACCGCTGTGGTTCGACCTGCGGCAGCTGATGCTGGTCGGCTGGACGGCGCTCGCGCTGGGCGTGCTCGCAGTCGGCATCTACCAGGGCCTGCTGGGTCACCCCGACATGCAGGTCACGGGCAACGGCTCGAGCGCATCGACGCTGCGGTGGTTCGCCGATCGCATCGGGGCGGGCAGCGTGTTGCCGCAGGGCACGGTCTTCTCTGCGCCGATGCTCGTCTACCGCGGCGCGATGCTCGCCTGGTCGCTGTGGCTCGCCCTCGCGCTGCTTCGCTGGCTGAAGTGGGGCTGGTCGGCGTTTTCGGCAGGCGGCCTGTGGCGCAGCAAGCCCACGCGCCCGGCTCCGCCGCCGCTTTCTGGCACTTAGTGCCACTTGACGCCTGGTGCCACTTTCGCAGAAGGTGCCGCCATGAAGATCCCGAACGAAGGGTTGGCGAAGGACGCGGTGATGGCAGCGCTCGAGTCGGCGCGGACGCACGACTGGCCGTGGCGCGACGGAAAGCTGTTCGCCTACGTGTTCGACGGCGGGAAGGAGATCGAAGAGGTCGGCAAGCGCGCGCACGCGGCGTACAGCAGCGAGAACGGCCTCGACCCGACGACGTTTCCGAGCCTGCTGAAGTTCGAGAACGACGTCGTCGACATGGCGCGGCGCCACCTGGGCGGTGACGAGTCGGTGGTCGGCAACTTCACCAGCGGCGGCACCGAGTCGATCATCCTCGCCATCAAGACGGCACGTGACTGGTTCCGCGTGCAGCGGCCCGAAGTGACGGCGCCCGAGATCATCGTCCCCATCACCGCGCACGCGGCGTTTCACAAGGCGGGCCATTACCTGGGCGTGAAGGTGGTCACCACGGCGGTCGACCCGAAGACGTTCAAGGCCGACCCCGAGGCGATACGGGAGGCGATGACGGCAAACACGATGCTGCTCGTCGCGTCTGCGTGCTCGTATGCGCACGGCGTGATCGACCCGGTCGCTTCCATTGCGGCCCTCGCGCAGACGGCGGGCATCCTGTGTCACGTCGACGGCTGCATGGGCGGCTTCCTGCTGCCGTACTTCAAGCGGCTCGGCCAGCCGGTGCCCGACTTCGACTTTCGCGTGCCGGGGGTCACCAGCATGTCGATGGACTTCCACAAGTACGGCCTGTGTCCGAAGGGCGCGTCGGTGGTGCTCTACAAGAACGAGGCGTTGCGAAAGTTTCAGATCTACGCGTGCTCGGAGTGGACGGGGTACACGATGATCAACACCACGATTCAGAGCTCGAAGTCCGGCGGGCCGCTGGCCGCTGCGTGGGCGGTGCTTCAGTTCGTCGGCGAACAGGGCTACCTGAAGATCGCGCGTGAGCTGATGGAGTCGCGCGATGCGCTGACCGCGGGCGTGGCGCAGATTCCAGGGCTGCAGATGATGGGCACCCCCGAGATGAGCCTGCTCGCGTTCTCTTCCGACGTGCTCTCGGTGTTCGCGATCGCCGACGCGCTGCAGGAACGCGGCTGGCGGGTGCAGGCGCAGCTGGGGAATGGGCCGAGCCAGGAGAACATTCATCTGACGATCGCTCCGTCGAACACGAAGTGGACGGGGGAGTTTTTGATGGCGCTTCGGGCGGCGGTCGACGAGGTGCGGGCGGCGGGGGGTGGGCCCAAAGCGCCGAAGGAATTTGCGCAGATGCTCACCGCGCAGCTTCGAGGCGACACGTCGGGCGTCGCGCTGCAGGAATTGCTCAGCAGCCTCACCGGAAGCGGCGGCGCCCTGCCGGGCAAGATGGCCGACATCAACGCGCTGCTGAACGAGCTGCCGCAGAGCCTGCAGAAGCAGCTGCTGGTTGCCTTCGTCGGAAAGATGTTCACCCCGAAGGCCGAACCGTGACCCAAGCCCGTTCGAAAGGCGCATTGGGGCGCGGGCTTCGCGACAGCAAGAAGCTGCAGGTGCGCAGCGAGCTGGCGGCGGCGGCGATCGCGCTGTTCGCGAAGAAGGGCTTCGACGCAGTGACGGTGGACGAGATCGTGGGCGCGGTGAACGTGTCGCGGCGGTCGTTCTTCCGGTACTTCCCGACGAAGGATGCGGCGTTCTTCGCGCGACGGGCGGACCAGACGCAGCGGCTGCGCACGCTGTTGTCCGTCCCACTCGAAGGCGAAGCGCCGTTCGACACCGTGCGGCGGGCGCTGCTGACGCTGGCCGACGAGCACCTCGCGCAGAAGAAGCAGATCTTGATCGAGCACAAGGTGCTGGCGAAGGCGCCGGCGTTGCTGGCCAGCGACCTCGAGCACGACCGGGTCGTGGGTCAGGCAATTGGAACGTGCCTCTCGCGCGGGTCGAAAGCGCTGAAGGCCCGGCTCGCCGCGGCAGCCTTGATGGGCGTGCTGCGCGTGGTGATTGAAGACTGGGTCGCGACGGGCGCGAAGTCAGACCTGAAGAAAGCCGGCGCCGGGGCGTTGGCGCTGATAGCGCCGATGTTAAAGAGCCGTTCATGAAATACCTCGTCGTTGCGCTGTTGCTGCTCAGTGGCTGTGCCTCGATCGCGATCAACGCGGCGCCGAAGAAGAAGGCGAACCCGGTTCAAAGCGAACAGTCGAAGGCCGCCAACGACGTCTTCTGGACGGCGCTTCACGCAGGCAACTACGACGCCCTGCCCGGCGTGATCGAGCTGCTGCAGCAGGCGTATCTGGCAGATCCGACCGACGCGATCACCACGGCGCACCTGGGCTTCGCGCACATCTGGAAGGCGGCCGAGCGCGTGCGGCTCGAGAAGGTGCCGGCGACGATCACGGATCACCTGCTGCTGTCGCAGCGGTACTTCGCCGAAGCGTTCGAGATGACGAACGACTGGCGGTTCGCGGGCTTTCTGGCCGGCGCTGAGCTCGCGAACGGCACGATTCACAAGGACGAGAAGCTGGTTCGCCAGGGCTTCTTCCGGATGAAGGAAGCGGTGGCCGCGTTCCCCGAGTTCAACCTCTTCGCCAGTGGGTACCAGGCGTCGTCGGCCGCAGTGGATTCCGATCGCTTCAAGCAGGGGCTCGAGGCGATGTGGAAGAACGTCGACTTCTGCTTCGACGGCAAGGTCTCGCGTGCGGATCCGGACTATGGCCCGGTGATGTTCATGGAAACGCAGGTTGGCACGCGGCGCGTGTGTTGGAACAACTGGATCACGCCACACAACCACGAAGGCTTCGCGCTGAACCTCGGCGACATGCTCGTGAAGGCGGGCGACCTGAAGGCCGGTAGGCGCATGTACGAGAACGCGAAACTGTCGAAGACGTACGCGCAGTGGCCGTACAAAGACTTGCTCGAAAAGCGGCTCGCCAACATCAATGAGAACACCGAGATTTTCCGCAAGCCCACCGCCGAGGTCCCGAAGGATCGCCTGATGATGTACGCCAGCGAGGCCAACTGCGCCGGGTGCCATGCCGATGCGCCCGCAGAGGTTGCTGCGACGACGTTCACCCAACGAAATGAGAACCGCACCCATGGTCGATAGTCAGCTGACGTTTCCAACCCGCAGCATGCCCGCGCCGCTCGAAGCGGTTCGCGTTCCGTCGATGTCGGACGTCGAGCTCGATGCCCTGCCTTTCGGCGTCATCTGCCTCGACCGCGAGGGGGTCGTGCTTCGCTACAACTTCGCCGAGGCGCGCCTGGCCAGGCTCGATCGCAGCCTCGTGGTGGGGAAGAATTTCTATAATAAGATCGCGCCCTGCACCGCGACCCCCGAGTTTCAAGGCCGGGTCAGCGCCTTCCTCGACGGGACGAAACCGTTCGAACGCTTCCCCTACCTGTTCGACTTCAAGTTCGGTGCGCAGCGGGTCGAAATCGAGCTGGTGCGCGTGGCCGCCAACGACCGCGTGTACCTGCTGGTCAACCGCCAGAAAGTCGAAGAGCCCCGCGAAGGACTGCCCGCCGGCTTCGCGGCGCCGTTGCAGGAAGAGCTGGCGCCCGGCGAAGAAGATCAGGGCGTTCGCCGGGATGATTTGTCGCGCCGGATTCTTTCCGTCGACTTGAGCTTCGTCACGGCGCTGCACCAGACGTGGCTCAAGGTCGCGCCCAAAGCGTGGCCTGGCTTCACCCGCGAGTGGGGGTGGCAATGGGGCCGGCACGCGGTCGTCGAGCTCGAGGCGTCGCTGCTGGAAGAGAAAATGACCACGCTGCGCGAGCTGAAGATGCGCGAGGCGATGGAACGTGTGGCGCTCTGGGCTTCCGACCGGGGCCTGGGCTTGCTGCGGTTCGACTTTTCGCACGCTCGCGAAGGGCTGTTCTCGGTGAAAGTCGAACGCAGCGCGGTGGGTGAAGCAGTCGGGCAGGTCGACACACCAAGCTGCCATTTGATCGAAGGGTTGCTCGAAGCGGTCTGCGAGCACCTGAGCCAGCGACTGCTGGCCGTTCGAGAGCTGCGCTGCTGCGCACAGGGCTTCGAGGCCTGCACGTTCATCGTCGCTGCCGAGAAGCGGAAGGCGGCGGTCGAGCGCGCGATCGCAGCCGGCGCCGAAGATGTTCCCGCCATCGTGGAGGCGCTTCGTGCCGCCCGATGAACCTCGGCAGCCGCGCAACGACCTGCTCACGGGCGTCACCCAGGAAGCAGTGCTGGTCGCCGACTACTTCGACCAGTTCGACTGGGAAGGCGGGTTGCCCGACGCCGAGCAGCTGAGCTCCGAAGACTTTCTCAACGCGATGGAGCCGTGACGCGGTCAAAACCGGCCGTCAGCGCACGGCCTTCGGAATCAGCTCGTTGCCACCCTTCTTGCCGAGGCCGAGCTGGCCGTCGCTGTTGTCGCCCCAGCAGTACACCCCGCCGGGCTCGGTGAGGGCGCAGGTGTGACCGCCGCCCACGGCAAGTTGCGCGACGGGCTCCGACAGTCCCATCACCCGAACCGGAGCGAGCTGGCGCGCGAGCATGCCGTCGCCCAGCTGCCCGTGAGAGTTCTGGCCCCAGCAAAACGCGCCGGCGTCCTGAACCACGCAGGCATGGTGCGCCAACGGCCCGAGCGCGAGCTGGGTCAGGCCCGCGGTGACGCCGACCACGTCGACCCCGACGACTGAACGGCCCGACTGAATTCCCGCGCCAAGCTCGCCACCGCCGTTGGCACCCCAGCACTTCAGGCCGTTCGACACCCGCGCGCACGTGAAACTGAACCCCGCCTTGAGCTCGAGGATCCCTGCATCGAGGGCAGTGACGTCGACCGGCACCGGCCGCTTCATCTGAAAGGTGCCGTCGCCGCATTCACCGGCGATGTTGAAGCCCCAGCAGCGCGCCCCGGCGTCGGCGAGCAGCACGCAGCTGTGGCTCGCGCCTGAGGCTGCCGACGCGACGTCGTAGACCGCGTTCGACACCCCGCCCGGCGTCAGCCGCGCGCCGCCATTGTTGGTGCCCTGCTGGCCCTGGATGTCCGTGCCCCAGCAGTACGCCCCGCCGTCGATGACGGCGCACGAGTGCCCGATGCCAGCGGTGATGCGGGTCGCTGGCCCACCCAGCAACGCGCGGGTCGCCTGCGGCGCCGGTGACGTCGTGCCATTTCCCATGGTGCCGATGCCCCAGCACTCGACGTTGCCGTTGTTCAACCGCGCGCACGTGTGGGTGGATCCGGTGGCGAGCTCGACGACCGGAGCCGTGAGCCCCACCACGTCGGTCGGCACCAGCCGCTCTTCGTACGTCCCATCACCGATGAGCGCGGAACCGCCCCAGCACTTCACACTGCCGACGTCGGTCAACAGACAGGTGTGGGTATCGCCCGCGCTGACCGCCGTCGCCCGGCAACAGACGCTGCCGCACTTGAAGAACGGCTGCGCGCACGCATAGGTGCAGGTTCCGTTGGTGCACGCGGCGGTCGCGTTCTCCCGCACGTCGCAGTCTTGTTCGCGTATGCAGGGCCCACCGCCGCCACTGCCGCCGCCCGAGCCTCCGTCGGTCGCCGAGTAGAGGCCGGTGCAACCCGACAACAACGCGAGCAGGAACGCGGCTCTCAAAGCTTTTCCAGTGCCTCGATTCTCGCGCGCAGCTCGGCGGGCAGCGGCACCTTCACGCCAGTGGCGGGGTCGACCATCACCACCACGCTCTCGCCTTCGGCGACGACCTTGCCCTGCTGGTTCGAGCGCGCGGAGTACCGCATCGTGAACGAGGTGTTGCCGAGCTTCGTCACGCGCGCGTCGACGAGAATCGTGTCGGGGTAGACGACCTTCGCTTTGTAGTCGATGGATGAGTGGACGAGCAGCGGCCAGGCCGTCGCCCCCGCAGCGATGGTGGTCGCGACGCCCGCCTGCTCGAAGTAGCGAATGCGCGCCGACTCGAACCACCGCAGGTGCACCGTGTTGTTCACGTGGCCGAACACATCCATCTCGGCCCACGCCACTGCGACCTCGAGCGTCGCCACGGTCACGTCCTCAGCTGAATCGCGGCAGGAAGAATCGTCATCTTGCAGGGCAGCTTGCCTGGCTGTTCACCGTCGCAGTCGATCAGCACTTCCTGCGCGCTCTCGGCCGTCAGCGTCTTGCACTTGAGCAGCCGCGTGCCTTTCCACCCGACGTGCTGGCCGCTGTAGATGGCGCTCTGCTTCAGCACGAAGTCCATCAGCTTGTACCCAGACCAGATGGTGACATCGAACCTGCCGTCGCCGGTGTCCGCGTCCGGAGCGACCTTCATCCCGCCCCCAAAATACTTCCCATTCGCGACGGCCAACGTCGTCACCAAAACGTCCTCGGCTGGCCCGCCGTCCACGCTGAAGCGCACCTTCCGGTCTTCGTACTTCAGCAGCGCCTTCGTCGACGCCAGCATGAACGACAGCTTTCCACCCAGCGCCTTGCTGGTGCGGTTCGCCTCCTGGTCGACGACCCCCGAGACGCCGAAGCTGCAGATGTTCGCGAAGTAGCGGCGGCCCGTCTGGCCGTCGTGGCCGCGGTACTCGAGCTCGCCGACGTCGAACGGGACGCTGGTACCCGAGGCGACGCGCTGCAGTGCGGCCGCGAAGTCCGTGTCCCAACCAAACGTCTTGCGGAAGTCGCCGCCCGTGCCGCGGGAAACCACGCCGAGCGCGGCCTTCGGGTTCACGACCTTGCCGTCTTCGAAGAAGCCGTTCACGACCTCGTTGATGGTGCCGTCGCCGCCGACGGCGACGATGCACTCGAAGCCTTCCTTCAACGCTGCGCGCGCGAGCTCGGCGGCATGCATCGGGCGCTGCGTGAAGGCGTGGGCGAAGTCGGGAATCGCGCGGGCGATCAGGGCCTGCAGCTCACCCCACTTCTTCCCCGTGCTGCCGTTCGCGCTGGAAGGATTGACGACGAAGAAGGTCTTCATTCGAGCCACCGCCGCAAGACGCTCACCAGATCCTCCGATTTTCGGCCAGCCCTTTCGAACATGCGGCGGCTGGTCGCGCACGCCGTCACCACCGTCTCACCACCGGGTCCGACCTCGAGCGCCTGCCGCCGCGCCACGTCCACCGAGGCCTCGGGCATCGTGCGCGGCAACAACCCACCGCCACCCGCGCAGCCACCTTCTTCCTTCGTGCTCGGCGCCTCGAGCACCGTCGCCACTGCCCGCTTCAACAGCGCACGCGGCTGTTCGTACTGGCCCATGCCGCGGCCGAGATGACAGGCGTCGTGGTAGCCGGCCGTCTCTTCCATCGGCGGCTTGCCAGGTGCGTGCGGCAGGTTGTCGGCGAGCACTTCGTACAGCGTGCGAATGCGCGACGGCAGCTTCACCTCGAACTTCGGATAGACGACGGCGAGCGTGTGCGCGCAGCCGGGATCCATCACGACGAGCTCGGGGGTGTGTTCCAACGTGGCGGCGAAGGCTTTGGCGTGGGCAACGAACTGGCCGTGCGCTCCGCCGGCGTACAGCGGGTAGCCGCAGCAGCGCGTGCTCGCCTTGCACACGCCCATCGGAGCGCCGAACGCATTCGCGACGGTCAGCGCGTCGTCGATGAGCGCGGTGCGCTTCACCAGGGTGCTGCAGCCGGGAAACAGCGGGTACCGCATCGGCGTCTCGGCCTTGAAGCGCGCGACGACTTCACCCAGCGGCTGGCCGAACGGATTGCCCCACTGCGTGAAGGTGGCGAGCGTGGTGGCAGCGCCCGCGGGCTGCGTGCCTTCGGTGCGAGCGAGGCTGCGCGCGGCGAACAGGGCGGGGCCGACCTCGTTGTCGTGTTTGCAGAAGCTCTTGCACCGCATGCAGCCGGTGCAGGCGTGAACGGCGGTGCTCGCTCCGTCGTCCATGCGGCGCTGGCCGAGGTTGACCTGCTGTGCGGTGGTCATCTTGGCCCATGTGCTGTGCGATTCGTTCTGCGTCGACTCGGACACGGGGCACGAGAAGCGGCACACCTTCGGGCAGTAGGTGCACATCGTGAGCGCGTGGGAATGTTCGGCCAGGGGGGCGGTCAAGGGGCTCCTCCGAGGACGCCACGGGGGTCGATGGCGGCCGGCAGCGCGGCAGTGGAAGCAGGCCACGCGACGGTCGTGTTCAGCGGCATGCCTTCGACGTCGCCGCGCGCGATGACGCTGACGATCGCGAGGCGGTAGAGGGCAACGGGATTTCCGGCGGCGACGGCGGCGCGCACGGCGTCCCACCGCGATTCGCGTTCTTCCCAGGCGACGCCGGGCGTGGTGCCTGCTGCGGGGAACTCGCTGGACAACCGCCCGGTGGGCCGGCCGCCGACGTCGAACGCGCGGCGGTCGAGGGTGTTGAAGTCGCGATCGACACCTTCGGTGGTGCCGAGGCAGTTGAGCTCGACCTGCACGCGTCCCGCGCGTGTCTCGACGCGCACCGATTCGAACAACACACCGTCCGAGAGCGCGGCCAGCATCGCGGTGACGAACGCATCGGCCGACGGAAAGCTGAACACCTGGCTGCGGCGAGCAGTCGCAAAGGGGAAGCAGCGCACGACCGCTTCGGTCACGATTCCGAGCCGGCGATGCCCGCCAAGAAGCAGCGCGACGAGATCTGGCCCGGCGGCGCTGCGCGGGCTCGGGTGTGAACGGTAGACGCGGCCATCGGGCAGGACCGCCGTGATCGCCAGACACAGGGGCTCGAGCCGGCCACCGGGAATCGCGCGAAGTCCAGCGTCGGGGCCTTCGAGAAATTGCCCGAGGGTGAGGTCGCGCGCGCGCGGAGACAATGGCCCGAGCGTCAGCTGCTGCTCGGACAGCGCGGTGTCCAGCGACGCGAGCGTGAGGCCGGCTCCGGCTTCGACGGTGCCACCTTGCGGCTCGAGCCGGGTCACCTGGCTCAGCGCAGAGAGCGACAGCGACGCGTGGCGATGCAGCGCTGCGTTTTGCGAGGCGAGGATCTGCAGCGCGTCGGTGAGCTGGCGCGTCGAGGCGGGGACGAGGG
>JAYUXE010000341.1:0-5185 GCA_043753165.1 Archangiaceae bacterium
TCCTCGCAGACGCCGGTGGCCGCGACGTCCCGCGATCGCACGCGCCCGTTCTCGCCCAGCAGACGAACCTGGAGCAGGCCCGCATTCACCGACAGCTCGAAGCGGTAGGCCGAACGTTGGGCCGCGGAAGTGAGCGTGGCCAGCTGCGCCTGCGTCGCGACGTTCAAGTCGCAGACGGACACCAGCAGCGCGGCGACCAGCGACCCCACAGGGCGCCGACGGTCCCACGCGGTTCGACGCAGTGTCAACGCGCGCTGAACGCCGCGCCCCGCCCCGCCCGAAGCTCGATCAGCGCAGCCTCGAGCACGCCAGAACGATTGACGCCCTGGATCACCAGTGGCCGTCCATCGAAGCAGCGCTGAACGAACGCCTCTTCGAGAAGCGTCGCCTGTTGCTCGCAGTTGAGCCGGTGCCACGCCCTGCCCTCGGCCAGCCCCTTCGCCAGCCGGTACCCATCACCGACGAGCTGCGCGTGCATCGAGTCGGCGATGTACGCGTGCCCGCCGTGCTGGTGCTGCCAGACGTGACACAGCTCATGCACCAGCACCTCGTCCCCAAGGGGCAGAAACTCGGGTGGGATGTAGAGCGTGTTCTGAATCACGAAGGCCCGCCGGCTCACGCCCAACAGCCCGTTCACCGGCGCTCGCACTCGAACCAATTCGTAGTCGATTGAGTCCGCGTAGATCGGCTCGAGCAGCAGGCGCTCGCGTGGCGTCAGCGAACGTGCCGGCGCCGAATTTCCCGCGGCGACCGTGCGGACGACGGCGCCTGCGATGAAGCCAACCGGGTTCTTCCAGCTGATCACTGCGGCAGGATCTCGCGAATCCGTTTCTCGAACCACGCCTTCTCTTTGGGTCCGCTGGCCACCGCGTTCAGAATCCCGTCCGCACGGATGAACACCGTCGACGGCACCTGGTTCACCCCGAACGGGCCCAGCGATTCGGACTTCGCGACCGCGACCTTCGAGCCGATGTCGAACTGGTGGGCAGCGGCGGTCACGAGCTGCACGTCAGGCTCGAGAGAGATGGCCAGAAAGCCAACGCCCTTCGGCTCGTATTCCTGCCGCAACGCTTCGAGCTCGGGAAACTCCCGGGCGCAGGTGCCTCAACCGGGCACCCACAAGTTCACCACCCACGGCTTGCCTTTGAACCAGTCGCGATCAATCGGCTCGCCCGTCAGCGTCTGGGCTTCGAAGTGCTCAGGGATGCCGCGCCGCGGGCGTTCGACGTAGTCGCAGCCGGCCAACACCACGCAGAGAATCGCAAGCCACTTCACGGCTGGCACTCGACCTTGTTGAGCGTCGGCTTGATCCCGACTTCCTCGCTGGCCGTGAAGTACCCGCGCCCATCTGCCCGCCATGCCACAGCCTCGCCCTGCTGTTCCGCGCTCACCGGGACCCCCGCCGCCTTCGCGGTGAAGATCGTCTCGAACGCCGCACCTTCCGGCAGCTTCAATTCCACCAGCCGGTTGTACATGCGCAGCAGCAGCGACGTGCCGTCGGGGCTCAGCGACCCGCCTGTCAGCGAGTTGTCCTTCGGCTCGGGCACGGACAACGTGGCCACCTCGATCAACACCGCCGTTCTGGTCGCGTCGAGGGGCATGGGGAACTTGAAGACCTTGCTGGGCTCACCGGGGAACTGTTTGTCGACGATGAAGATTTCCCCTGACACCGGGTGGACGAACAGAGTTTCGGCGTTGTGCTTGGTGGCGTTCGGGTACTCGAAAGGGAACCGTTCGAATGAGACCTTCACCGTCCCCACCGCCTTCCCGGCCACCAGCACCGGCTCTTTGACCCGGAAGACCGCGTAGTCCGTGCGCGCAAACAGGTTGTCGCCGATGTCGCCGAGGTAGACGCAAGAGCCTTGCGGGCACGGGCCGGTGGAAAGGTCTTCCCAGTCGTTGGCCTTCGCTCCGTCGAGCTCGAACCGGCCCAGCGCCTTCGCATCGAGGTCCATCGCGAAGAAGCGCGCCGAGTCACCCGAGTCGTTGTGCGCGTACAGCACGTTCGGGTTCGAACGGCTCGCGGTCAAACCCGACAGCTCGTTCAGCGCGGCATCGCCCAGCTCGGGCCCTGCCTTCGCCGCAGAAAAACGGCAGGCCTTCGGAACCACCGGGGGCGTCACAGGCGCCGCGCCGCACGACACGAGTGCGAGCAGCAGCGCGACCCGCCTCACATCGACGCGTCCTGAACGATGAGCCAGGTGTCGCCCGACTTGTGCAGCACCAGCAGCGTGTGCCCCGTCGCAGCAGCCTTCTCGGGGTACTTCAACGTCCACTTCGCGACCAGCGTCACCGCGTCTGCCTTCTCGCGCGTCTCGATGAACTCGAACGACAGCGTCCCCATCGCCTTCTTGTCGGGGTAGCGCTTCTGGTACCGCTCGAGCACCGCCTGCCGGCCCTTCGTCACGCCGTTGGGGCTGACGAACACGGCATCGTCCGCGTAGACCTTCGTGAACGCCGGCAGGTCGCCCTTGTTCCACGCTTCGGCCTGCGCAGCGATCAACGCCTTCACGGCGTCGCCATTCGACACCGGAGCGGCCGCAAGAATCAGGGCGAGCGCGAGCACGTGGCGACCCCCACCTTTTTCATTTCACCGAGGAACTTGTCGGGCGACAGGTAGCCGGTGACTTTTGGATCCGTCAGCAGCTCACCCATGCCGTCGACGAAGGCAACGGTCGGCAGGCCCGCGACGCCGAACCTCTTGTAGATCTTGTCGAGCACGTCGTGGTCGGCGGTGCCGTCGACCTTGATGTTCACGAAGCGCTCGGACTCGGTCGCCACGGCCGTCGTCGTGTAGACCTTCGCGTCGAGCTCCTTACAGGCGGCGCACCAGTCGGCGTAGAAGTCGATCATCACCGGCTTGCAATCGGCCTTCGCCTTCGCGATCGCCGCCTCGAACGGATCTGCGGTGCCTGCCTTCTCGGCGTCGAACGTCATCACCCACGTCAGCTCGTGGCCAGCGTGATCCACCGGCGGCCGCACTTCGCCCGAGGCCGTGCGAATCAGCACCGCGACCGCGACCATCGTCACGCCCAGCGCCTTGAGCGCGAACTCGCCCGCGCGGGCCTTGAAGGACAGATGAATCGCTCCGAGCAGCACGCCGACCAGCACCATCGCAATCGCCAGCGCGATGCCGCCGGGCTTGCCCACCGTGGAAGCGAATTTCTCGAGCGCTTCGCGAATCGCGGGGAACGCATCCCGCAGGTAGCCGAACGCGAGCGCGACCAGCGCGACGCCGAAGAAGCTCTTGACCCACTCCATCCACTCGCCGCCCTTCGGCAGCCGCACGGTGAAGACGCCGATGAGGAAGAAGGGCACGCCGATGCCCAACGCGTAGACGAACAGGAGCCCGCCTCCAATCACCGGGTCCTGCGTGCGCGAGACGTAGGCGAGCACGCCCGTCAACACCGGCCCCGTGCACGGAGCCGCCAGAAAGCCCGACACGCTGCCCATCAACAACGCGCCGATGTAACCGCCGCCGCCCACCGTGTTCAGCCTGTTTGCCAGGCCCGACGGCAGCGCCATCTCGAACGCGCCGAACATCGAACTCGCGAGGACGAGCAGGAAGACCGCGAGCCCGCACACCACCCAGGGGTTGCCCAGCGCGGTGCCGAACGCCTTGCCCGACAGCGCCGCGACGACGCCGAGGATGCTGAACACGAGGCCCATGCCCACCACGTACAGAGACGTCAGCACCATCGCCTTCGCCTTGCTTTCGGCCTTGCGCGCCCCGAAGACACCGACGGTGATGGGAATCAGGGGGTACACACACGGCGTCAGCGAGGTGAGCAGGCCGCCGAGGAAGATGGCCGGAATGGCGACGAACATCCGCCCACTCTCGAGGAAGCCGGCCGCGTCAATGCCGCTGCTCGGGCCCGCCGGCATGATCTCGGGCAGCACGGCCAGCCCGAGCGCAAACAACGCCGCCATTCCTGCAACCTTCGTCCAACGCATGTGCCTCTTATATGCGCTGGCGGCCCCTTTCGTTTCACGGCGTTTCGTTACGCTTCGGTAGCTGCAAGCCGGCCGACCGTGCCAGCCCCATCACGCCTTCGACCGCGGCGGCGATGTAGCCAAAGGGGTTCGCGCCATCGACCGCGGTGACGTGCACCTCGCCCATCTTCTGCTGGAAGGCCTTCGCCAGTTCGGGCAGCCGGTGCGCGACGGCCAGCGAGATCGCCTCGGGGGTCAGCGTGTTCTCGATTTCCCGAACCGTGCGCATGCGATCGAGATCCAGCTGTTGTTCGAGGCTGCGCTTCTTGAGCTGGAGTTCCATCGTGCGCGCCTCGACCTCAGCCAGCCGCAGCTTCGTCTCGGCGACGTAGACCTGAACGTTGATGAGCTCACCGACGCTGCTCTCGTGCGCCAGCGAGGCCGCGTGCCGGGCCTGCGCGGTCTCGGCTTCGGCGTGCGCGTGGGCGATGCCTGAACGGACGCGCTGCAGCTCGAACGCCTGTTCTGCCGCTGCCTGTTCCGCCGCCGCTTGCAGGTGCGCCTGCTGGATGCGCGCTGCGGTGGCCAGGGCCTCGAGCTTCGACTGTTCCTCGATCGCCGCCTTCTGCGCCTCGAGCTCACGCGAGGTCTGTAACCTGCGCAGCTCCAAATCTCGCGCGTGGGCCAGCTGCGCGTTTTTCTGCAGCCGTTCTTCCTTCAGCCGCGCCTCTTCCACCCGCGCGTCGGTGGCGAGCTTCTCGAGCCGCCCGTTCTCTTCGGCCATCGTCTGCTGCTGCCGCACCTCGGTGGTCGTCGCGAGCCGCGTCAGTGCGATCTGGCGTTCACTGTTCGCCTCGTCCTGCTTCACCGCGCGCAGCTTCGCGAGCTCGGCTTCCCGAGCCAGCCGTTCGCTGTCCTGCCGGAACCGCGCCTGCATGTTCGCGAACACCTGGGCCGACATCACGCGCACGTCCTGAATCTCGATTGAGTCGATCACCACGCCCCACCCGCGCTGCGTCTTGTCTTCCGGCCGCCCCGTGCCCGAAACGACCGGTGCGATCTCTTTCATCAGCTCTGCCCCCAGCGCGTCCTTTCGCCGCGTCAGGCACTGCTCGACCGTGAGGTTCGCCACCAGCCGGCGCACCGCGCCGATGAACATCTCTTCGAGCATTTCCGAGAGCTTCTGCTGCGCGCGTTCGGGGTAGCTGAAGTTCAACATCCGAAACGCGATCAGCGGGTCGGCGATTCGGTA
>JAYUXE010000342.1:0-5184 GCA_043753165.1 Archangiaceae bacterium
CGGAAGCTGTCCGGCACGACCGCGCGTCCGCGTCTCACCGTCTACAAGTCGCTCAAGCACATCTACGCCCAGGTCATCGACGACGACTCGGGCAAGACCGTCGCTTTTGCCTCCTCGCTGTCGAAGGAGCTCAAGGGCAACGACGAGGGCGACAAGAAGGCCGACGCCAAGCGCGTCGGCGCTCTCATCGCAGAGAAGTGCAAGGCCGCGAAGATCGAAGCTGTCGTGTTCGACCGCAACGGCTTCCCCTACCACGGTCGGATCGCAGCGGTGGCCGATGGCGCCCGCGAAGCCGGTCTTACCCTTTAAGCGAGCGAGAGAACTTCCTCATGGCAACCCCGATCAACCCCAACGACCTCGACCTCACGGATCGCGTCGTCAACATCAACCGCGTCGCCAAGGTCGTGAAGGGCGGCCGCCGGTTCTCTTTCGCAGCGCTCGTCGTCGTCGGTGATGGCAACGGCCACGTCGGCGTCGGCCTGGGCAAGGCGAACGAAGTGCCCGAGGCGATTCGCAAGGGCGGCGAGAACGCGAAGAAGAACCTCTTCCGCGTCCCGCTGATGGGCCACACGATTCCCCACGAGGTGCTCGGTCACTTCGGCGCAGGTCAGGTGCTGCTGAAGCCGGCGTCGGAAGGCACGGGCGTCATCGCCGGCGCCAGCGTCCGCGCGGTGCTCGAAGCGGCCGGTGTTCGCAACATTCTCTCGAAGTGCCAGGGCAGCCGGAACCCGCACAACGTGCTCAAGGCGACGGTGCAGGGCCTCAAGCAGCTTCGTTCGCCCGAGCAGGTCTCGCGCCTGCGCGGCAAGGAAATTCACTTCGGCCTCAAGAAGACCGAGGCGAGGAACTAGTCATGGGAATCAAGGTCAAGCTCATCAAGAGTCACTCGGGTTCGAACGAGCGCCAGTTGCGCACGATTTTCGGCCTCGGCCTGCGCAAGTTCAACCAGGAACGCCTGCTTCAGGACACGCCCGAGATCCGCGGCATGATCTTCAAGGTTCAGCACCTCGTCTCTCACGAGATCGTGAAGGAAGAACCGAAGAAGACCGTGCGCCGCAAGCCGGCCCACATCAAGAACCGCGATGCGCGGCGCGCCCGCGAAGCCGCGGCCGCGAAGAAGTAAGGAACTGCCATGACCACTCTTCACACCCTCAAAGCGCCGTTTCACTCCAACCACCGCAAGAAGCGCGTGGGTCGTGGTCAGGGCTCCGGCACTGGCAAGACGGCAGGCCGTGGCGGCAAGGGCCAGAAGGCCCGCAGCGGCAACATGCACTTCGAAGGCTTCGAAGGCGGCCAGAGCCCCCTTCAGCGCCGCCTGCCGAAGTTCGGCTTTAACTCGCCCAACCGCACCCACTACGCGGTGGTGAACCTGAGCGAGCTCGAGCGCTTCAGCGCCGGCTCGGTGGTCGATGAGGCTTCCCTTCGCAAAATGGGGCTCGTCAAGGGCGTCTGGGACGGCATCAAGATTCTCGCCAGCGGCACGCTGACCAAGAAGCTTACCGTCAAGGTGAGCAAGATGTCGGCGACCGCGAAGGACGCGATCGTGAAGGTCGGCGGCACCGCCGAAGAAATCGGCCTGGTGCAGCACAAGGAAGACGGGCTCACCCGCGCCAACGGCCGCAAGCGCCCGAAGGCCGAGAAGCCGGCCGCGGCTGCAGGCAAGGCCAAGGCGTAAGGCCCGGGGTGGCGACCACCCACATGATTGGTTAGGTTCCCGCGCCCCTCATCGGACTTCCGGTCGAGGGGCGCTTGTTGTTTTAGGTTTCGACGGAGATTCGCTCTCGATGGCCATGAACGCCTTTACCAACGTCTTCCGGATCGCTGAGCTGCGCGGTCGGTTGCTGTTCACGCTGGGGATCCTCGCCGTCTATCGGCTCGGCATCTTCATCAGCACCCCGGGCGTCGATCGCTCGGCGATGACCGCCTACATGGAGTCGCAGCGGAAGGCCGGCGGCCTCGTCAACCTCTTCAACATGTTCTCGGGGGGCGCGCTGAACCAGATGTCGATCTTCGCCCTGGGAATCATGCCGTACGTCTCGGCAAGCATCATCATGCAGCTGCTCGCGGTCGTCGTGCCGACGCTCGAGCGCTTGCAGAAGGAAGGGGCAGGGGGCCGGCAGAAGATCAACCAGTACACCCGGTACGGCACCATCGTTCTTTCGATCGTTCAGGGCATTGCGATCAGCCGGTGGTTGAGCTCGCTGGGCCGTTCGACCAACGTTCAAGAAAGCGGCGGCATCGACCAGATCGTCGTCCCGACCGACAACCTCTACTTCACCTTCATGACGGTGATCAGCCTCACCGCCGGCACCGCCTTCATCATGTGGCTCGGTGAGCGCATCACCGAAAGCGGCATCGGCAACGGCATCTCGCTGATCATCTTCGCGGGCATCGTCGCCGGCATCATTCCTTCGGCGAAGTCGCTGCTGGACGCCGTCACGGCCGAGACGATCAGCGCGGGCGCGGTGGTTGGCCTGCTGGCCTTCATGGTCGTGATTGTCGCCGCAGTCGTCTATATCGAACGTGGCATGAGGCGAATTCCCGTGCAGTACGCCAAGCGCATGGCGGGCCGGCAGATGTTCGCGGGCCAGGCGACGTACTTCCCGATGAAGGTCAACGGCGCGGGCGTGATTCCGCCCATCTTTGCGGGCGCGATTCTGTCGTTCCCCGCGACGCTGGGCAGCTGGCTGCCCTTCATGGGCGGCGTGCAGCAGACGCTGAACAGCAGCGCGTGGATCTACAACGGCATCTTCGTCGCGCTGATCATCTTCTTCGCGTTCTTCTACACCTCGCTGACGTTCAAGCCCGACGACGTGGCCGACAACATCAAGAAGCAGGGTGGCTACATTCCCGGCATTCGGCCGGGCCGCCAGACGGCCGACTACATCGAGCGCGTGCTGAACCGCCTGACGTTCGGCGGCGGCGTGTACCTCGCGGCGATCTGCGTGATTCCTTCGGTGATCGCGCAGTTGCTCAACGTGCCCTTTCACTTCGGAGGCACGGCGCTGCTGATCGTCGTCGGCGTCGCACTGGACACCGTGCAGCAGATCGAACAGCACCTCATCTCGCGCAACTACGAAGGCTTCGCCGGGCCGCGTGGCCCCCGCATCCGCGGCCGGATGCGCGTCGCCGCGTAACTGCCTGGCGGGGGAAACGACACGATGAACCTGATTCTTCTCGGGCCTCCTGGGGCCGGCAAAGGCACGCAAGCCAAGCTGATGCTGGAGAAGTACCAGCTGCCCCAAATCTCGACGGGCGACATCCTGCGCGAGTCGATTCGCCAGCAGACCCCGCTGGGCAAGCAGGTCGAGCCGCTGCTGGCCGCCGGCAAGCTGGTGTCGGACGAGCTCGTCATTCAGATCATCGAAGATCGCCTCAAGCGCGACGACGCCAAGAAGGGCTTCGTGCTCGATGGCTTTCCCCGCACGATCCCCCAGGCGGAAGCGCTCGAGGCCCAGCTGAAGAAGGCGGGCAAGCAGATCGACCGCGTCGTCTCACTGGAAGTCGACGAAGCCGCGATCGTGGGCCGGATGAGCGGCCGCCGCAGCTGCCCCAAAGACGGCTCGGTGTACCACCTCACCAACAGCCCGCCGAAGAACACGGGCAAGTGCGACCAGTGTGGCGCCGAGCTGATGCAGCGCCCCGATGATGTCCCTGAGAAGGTCTTGAACCGCCTGCAGATCTACGCGCGCGACACCGCGCCGCTCAAAGACTTCTACGAGAAGCGCGGGCTCTTGCGCCGCATCGATGGCATGGGCACGGCCGACGTCGTCTTTGCAGGCATCACCGCGGCTGTCGGGAAGTAGAGCCTTTGGAACTGTCGCGCGATCGCATCACGCCGCGCACCGCGGCAGAGCTGAAGCCGATGCGTGAGGCCGGCCGCATCGTGTGCCTCATTCTCGACGCGCTCGAGGAAGCCGTTGCTCCGGGCATCACCACCGGCGCGCTGGACGCGATCGCTGCGAAGCTCATCGTCAAGCACAAGGCAAAATCGGCGTTCAAGGGCTACCACGGCTTCCCTGCGGTGCTCTGCGCCTCGGTGAACCAGGAAGTCGTGCACGGGATTCCGTCTGACAAGCGCGTCTTGAAGGAAGGCGATCTGGTGAAGCTCGACTTCGGCGTCAGCTACCAGGGCTGGTTCGGCGACTCGGCCCGTACGGTGCCGGTGGGCCGGGTGTCGGGGGAAGCGAAGAAGTTGATCCGCGTCACCCGCGAGTCGCTGCACGAAGCCATCGCGGTCTGCCGGCCGGGCAACCGTCTGGGAGCGATCGGCCACGCCGTGCAGACCCACGCCGAAGCGGCAGGCTTTCAGGTGGTGCGCGACTTCACGGGCCACGGCATCGGCCGCGCGCTGCACGAGTTCCCCCCGGTGCCCAACTACGGCAAGGCGAGCTCGGGCATGGAGCTCACCCCGGGGATGACGATCGCGATCGAGCCGATGGTCAATGCCGGCACCCACAAAATCGAGATTCTGGACGACGACTGGACCACGGTGACCCTCGACGGAAAGCTGTCGGCGCATTTCGAGCACACGGTGTTGATCACCGAAGGCGCCCCGGAGCTGCTCACCCGTGCCGCGTAACCCGTTGAAACGGTTAATCGAAAACGGGTGCTTGCAAACGGGTACGCAAGAATGCTACTGCGCCGCGCTCCGCTGCGAATCGGGTGGAAAGCAACAGACGGAAAACACGAGGTTTTTGATTGCCCAAAGATGATGCGATCGAAGTTGAAGGAACGGTGATGGAACCGCTTCCGAACGCGATGTTCCGCGTGGTGCTGGACAATGGCCACAAGGTGCTCGCGCACATCTCAGGGAAGATGCGCATGCACTTCATCCGCATTCTTCCGGGCGACAAAGTGAAGGTCGAGCTGTCCCCCTACGATTTGACCCGCGGCCGCATCACCTACCGCGCGAAGTAGACATTTTCTCTTAAGAAGGCACACCCCAATGAAAGTTCGTCCGTCCGTCAAAAAGATCTGTGACAAGTGCAAGGTGATCCGTCGCAAGGGCATCGTGCGCGTGATCTGCGCCGCGAACCCCCGTCACAAGCAGCGTCAGGGCATCTAAAAGGAACCGATACACATGGCTCGTCTTGCAGGCGTCGACATCCCCCCCGCCAAGCGATTGGTGATCTCTCTTCAGTACATCTACGGCATCGGCAAGAAGTCGGCTTACGACATCTG
>JAYUXE010000343.1:0-5184 GCA_043753165.1 Archangiaceae bacterium
AGCAGCTTCGGCAACACCCGCCCATAGCCCGAACAGTCGATGACGAACTTCGCCTCGACCGTGTACCTCGCGTTCGTCTCGACGTCCGTCACCTGCACCACGCTGTCGGTGCCGTTGAACTCGATCGAATCGACGCGCTGCTGGAAGCGAATGTCGGCGCCATACTTCCGCGCCTGCGTGGCGAGCGTCTGGTCGAAGTCGGCGCGCGGCACCTGCATCGCCGCGGGCCGCATCCCCGGGAACATGTCGGCGAACGAGAAGCGATCGCGCATGTCGCCCTTGAGAAACAGCGCGGCAGGCTTCGGCATGTAGTGGCGCGCCTGCACCGCCTCGAACAAACCGGCCTCTTCGAGAATGTCGTTGCAGCGCGGCAGCAGCGACTCGCCAATCTGGAAACGGGGGAAAATTTCCGCCTCGAGGCACAGCACCGGGCGGCCGAGCCGCGACAGCATCGCGCATGCGATCGAGCCCGCAGGCCCAGCGCCGATCACCAGAATGTCGGTCTTCATCAGAATGCCAGACCGAGGCCGATTTTCACCGCCGGGTATCCGACTTCAGCCCGCAGGTAGAGCACCTTGTTCAGCTTGAAGAGCACCCCGACGTTCGCGACGGGGTACGGGTAGACGTAGACGTTGCCGATGGCGAGGACGCCGATGCCGAAGCCCAGCTTCGCGTACGCCTCGAGGCGCGGAAAGATGTGAAAGTTCCAGCGCGCCTCGACCGGGATGCCGATGGCGAGGCCCAGGTAGTTCCCGAAGACGAAGCCCGTGTCGACGCCGAACTCGATGCCGAACGAATCGTTGAGCATCGGCAAGAAGCCTTCTTTGACGATCGGAATGTAGAAGCGCAGGCCGAGCCCGAGGGTGAAGCCGTAGCTGTACCCAAACGTGCTGCCGTAATAGCCGCCGTACGGAACGCCGAGGAAGAAGCTGAGCATCGGCGCGCGGACGTGGCCGGTGCCCTTGTCGAGCAGGCCGCCCGAGCCCTTGATGTCCCAGTGGCTGTCGGCCGGGTTCTCGACCGGGGCAGTGGCCTCTTCCAGCGGAGGAGGCGGCGGCGGGGGCGACGGCGGATCATCCGCGAATGCAGTCAGCGACGTGAAGAAAAGACCGACGACCAACGAACCACAGATGTTCCGGCGCATAACGAGAACCCTTCTTTCTGATCAAGAGCGAATGGGTCGCGACTATACGACCGGCAGAACCCATTGAAGTGAAAACGTCGGAAGGAGAAACATGGCCCGCAGACTGTTCGTCGCCGGCAGCACCGGAGCGACCGGCCAGGTCCTCGTCCCCCTCGCGCTCAGCCACGGCCTGGATGTCGTCCCCCACCTGCGGCCCGCCCGCGCGGCAGGGGGCCTCGTGCCGGCGAATGCGGCGGTGGTCGACCTCGCCGACACGAAGGCACTGACCGCCGCGATGAAGGGCTGCACCACAGTCGTTCAGCTCATCGGAACGATGAGACAACGTTTTGCGAAGGGCGACACGTACGAGACGAGCGACATCGGCACCACCGCGCAGCTGATCGCCGCGGCCAGGGAAGCGGCCGTGGATCACCTGGTGGTCCTCACTTCGGTCGGAGCGGGGCGGCCGATGGGCGCGTACCTGCAAGCGAAGGCGAAGGTCGAAGCGCTGACGCGCGAGTCGGGAATTCCGTGGACGGTGTTCCGCCCGTCGGCGCTCGAGGGCGGTGAACGAAAGAAAATCCCGCTGATGAAGGGCCTCACCCATGCGCTCGGGCTCACGTCATACGAGCCCATCTCACTGGAAGAATTGTCGGCGGCGATGCTGCAGAGCGCGGTGGATCGCGGGCCGCTGAACGTGGCGCTGCAGGGCGACGCGCTGTGGGAGCTCGTCGCGAAGGGCCGCAAGGTCTTCTTGAAGACGTGAACCTTCTGGCCAACCACCTTTCTCGCCGCGCGAGAAGACACCCACTGGAGCATCTGCGCGCATCCACCGCATGAGACGATCCGCGCGTTCTTGCCCGCCCTTCCCTCTGATCCACGCCAGGCACATGCGTTGCTCGAAGCCACACGAGCGTGGAATTTCTCCGCGCGCATCATCGGGGGATACGTCGCATGGGAAAGATGACGGACAAGTTGAAGGCAGTGGCGGCAGCGGTCGCGGCGATCGAGAAGCAGTTCGGTCGGGGGGCGGTGATGCAGCTGGGCGACGGCGAAGCGCAGGCGGTGTCGGTGATTCCGTCGGGCTCGGTGACGCTCGACCGCGCGTTCGGGGTCGGCGGTTTTCCCAGGGGCCGCGTGGTCGAGGTCTTCGGCAACGAGTCTTCAGGCAAGACGACGCTGACGCTGCACGCGATTGCGCAGGTGCAGGCGCAAGGAGGCGTGGCGGCCTTCATCGACGCCGAGCACGCGCTCGACATCGTCTACGCCCGGAAGCTGGGCGTGCGCGTCGAAGAGCTGCTCGTCTCGCAGCCCGACACGGGTGAACAGGCGCTCGAGATTACGGAACAGCTCGTTCGTTCGGGCGCCGTCGACCTCATCGTCATCGACTCGGTTGCTGCGCTCGTTCCGAGGGCGGAAATCGAAGGCGAGATGGGCGACTCGCACATGGGCCTGCAGGCGCGACTGATGAGCCAGGCGCTGCGCAAGCTGACCGGAGCCGTCAGTCGATCTGGCACCTGCATCATCTTCATCAACCAGATCCGCATGAAGATCGGCGTCGTCTTCGGCAACCCCGAGACCACCACCGGCGGCAACGCGCTGAAGTTCTACTCGTCGGTGCGCTGCGAAATTAAGCGCACCGGGAACATCAAAGAGGGCGACAACGTCGTCGGCAGTCGCACGCGGGTGAAGGTGGTGAAGAACAAGTGCGCTCCGCCGTTTCAGGAAGCCGAGTTCGACATCATCTACAACCAGGGCATCAGCCGCGCCGGCGAGGTCGTCGACCTGGGCTCTGCGCTGGGGATGATCGAAAAGTCCGGCTCGTACTTCACCCTGGGCGAGCAGAGCGTTCAGGGCCGCGCGCAGGCAATCGAATACCTGAAGGCGAACCCCGCGCTGCTCGAAGAGCTGGCCGCCCGCATCATCGCGGCGCCGCGGCCGTCGGGCGTCGTGGCGGTTCAGGAAGCGGCATGACCGCGCGCTGGCTCTGGGCTGTCGGGGCGCTGATTTGCGCGCAGCTCGTGGTGCCGCAGGTCGAACGGGCGCCAAAGCCTGCGGGTCGCGAGCTCAAACGGTCGGCGCCTCCGCGGCCGGCCGCTGCCGCGCGGCTCGCCCGTCAAGACTGAGGCAACGCCTTCAGCGACGTCGGCCAGGTCTTCTCACCGGCGCGCAGCGCGTAGCCTTCGCCATCGGGCTCGAGCAGTGAGCCCAGCGCGAACTGCGCGTCGCGTGAGAAGCGGGCCTTTGCCTTACCGCCCTTCACCTTCACGAACAGCACGCCGCCATCGTCGAGGTCCAGGGTCGCGGCGTCGAGCCATTCGGCCGTGCGGTCAGACAGCCGGATGGAAAGGCGGTCGCCTTCGCCGGCGTCAATCGCCTGCACCTCGAACGCGGCGTCTTCGACGGCGACGAAGCACCAGTCGTTGCCAATCTCGAGCTTGAAGCGGCCGTCGTCCGTGACGCGCAGGCCCGTATTGAACGCCTCGATGATGCGGGGGTGTTCGACTGGTGCGTCGTCGTGGAACCAGCGCAGCCGGCGATCGAGCCGAATGCCGCTGTCTTCGCGGGTGTGCCAGCGCTTCGTGTCGATCACCAACCGCGCACCAGCTCGGTGTAGCCGCGGAAGCCGATGGCTCCCCAGAAGTTCACCAACACCGCAACCACGGCCAGCGCCGCGACCTTCGGCTGACGCAGGCTCCAGCCGCTGACCGCGAACATCAAAAGGACGTAGACGGTGTAGTCGAGGCTGAAGCGGAACCCGAATTGCGCGTAGCCGGTGTTCTGGTAGAAAAATCCGGGCAGCGCGCAGGCGGCGATGGTGAGGGCCAGCGGGACTTTGAGGCGAGACGGCGCATCGTCGCTTTGCCACAGCGAGGCCTGCACGAAGACGGCGCCAGCGAACGCCAGCCAGACCAGCGTCGCGCGGTTTCCGAGCGGCACGTTCGGCAGCGCGGGGAACATCGCCGAGGCGAGCAGCGGGACGACGAGCGTCGCCAATGCGAGCAGGTAGGACTTCGGCTTGTGGGCTCCGGCGAAGACGAGCACGAGCAGCGGCAGCGTCAGAAGAAGCGACAGGCCCCACGGGTCGTAGCCGATGGTCAGCGGCGAGGTGCCGAACAGCGGCAGCTTCAAGAACGCCGCTTCGAGGTTACGCGCGAGGTACGCGAGGTTGAAGAGCCCGAGGTTGTCGATGTCGGCGTTGACGCGGTTCTCGTAGAAGAAGCGGTGGCCAAACTCGCTGAAGCCGCCGAAGCGGACCTTGTTGAAGATCGCTCCCGCGAGCGCGATCGGCGCAGCGCCAGCAGCGAACAGACCCAGCTTTTTGCCGATGGCCGGCAAATTCGCCGACAGGGCCTTCAGCTCTTCCAGGCGCTTGCCCTTCGACGGAGCGGCGGCTTCGAGCAGGAAGAAGAGCCCCGTGAAGAGCAGCGGCGTGCGCGTGAGCACCGCCATCGAAAAGAACAGCCCTGCCAGCACCGGACGCCGGGCGCGAAGGGCGTTGCGGGCGTAGAGGCACGTGAACGCGACGCCCATCACCTCGGCCGAAAACCAGACCTCACCGCGAATCGCGCAGTAGAAAAACACGGTGCCGAAACAAAGCAGCAGCGCGAGGGCGACCTGCTCGCGCGGATCCTGGCCCGTCGCCTCTTGCGTCGCGACGAGGCGGATCAGCGAATAGAACAGGGCGACCGCGAGCGCGGCCCAGAAGACGCCGAACGAGGTGTCGTTGAACTGGTAGCCGTGCATCGCGACGAACGGCAGCATCGCGACCGCCGGAAACGCCGGGAAGCTCGAGTACCACTTGTCGGTGGGCTGCAGCGGCCGGGTGCAGCGGGTCGGCACCCCGCCCACGTCCCGCACGCATGCCCAGTCTTCGAAGTTCGGCAGCACCGCGGGGTCGATGTCGACGCGCCCTTCGACGAACGCCTGCGCCTGGTAGACGAAGTGCGGCGCCGCGCTCTGCCGAAGAAAACGCTGCGACGAGAAGAACGAAAGCACGACGAAGGTGACGGCGAAGAGGATCAGCTCGACGCGATACGCCTCGAGGAACAGCTTCGTCG
>JAYUXE010000344.1:0-2124 GCA_043753165.1 Archangiaceae bacterium
GAGTCGCCGAACTGGGTGGTGGGGACGCCGGTGGCTGAGAGCATCGAGACGAACAGGTTCCCGACGCTGGGCGAGTTGGCGTACCGCACGTGACGGCCCGGAGTGAAGTTTCCGCTCGCCTTGCCGCCCACCAGAATCGGCATGTTGAAGTGGCTGTGCGAGTCGCCGTCTTCGATTTCGCTCGAGAAGAAGGCCAGCGAGTTGTCGAGCACGTTGCCGCCCGGCTCTGGAATCGACTTGAGCTTCCGCAGCAGGTAGGCGAACTGCTCGACTTCCCACCTGCCGATCTTCTCGAGGCCGGCGAGCTTGTTGGCGTCGCCGCCGTGGTGCGAGAGCTCGTGGTGGCCGTCGGTCAGCCCGAGGAAGTCATAGACGTAGCCCGAGCCTGCGTTCTGCAGCATGAACGTCGCGACGCGCGTCAGGTCGCACTGAAACGCAAACGCGATCAGGTCGAGCATCTGCGTCGTCTTCGTGCGGATGTCGGGGGCCGAAGGCGGACGCGCGGCCGGCGTACACGCCGTCGGCATCTCGCCCTGGATCCGGATCTCGAGCTCGCGAAGGCCCGTGCTGAACTCTTCGATCTTCCGCTTGTCGGTGGTGCCGAGCCTCGTCTTCAGCACGGTCGCGTCGTCCTTCACCGAGTCGAGCACCGACTGCTTGAGCTTCTTCCGCCTGGCCACCGCGGCCTGCGTCTGGTTCGGATCCGCCGCGCCAAACAACCGATCGAACACCGACTGCGGGTTCGTCTCTTTCGCCAGCGGCTGCGTCGCGCTCGCCCACGAGATGTTGTTCGCGTACGCGCACGAATAGCCCGAGTCGCAGTCACCCGAGTTGCCGCCGTTGTTGTTGCCGAGCTCGAGCGACGCGAACCGCGTCAACGGCTTGAACGCGTTTGCCGCCGCTTGATCCATCGAAATGCCGTTCTTGATGTTCGCCGCGTTCGTCTTGAACGGGTGCGATGCGGTGAGAAACGCGCCCGTGCCCGACGCGTGATCGCCCGGACCATCAGGCTGCGCTGGCCGGTTGGCGAGGCCCGTCACCACCAGCGTGTCTTCCTTCACCGAAGGCAGCCCGTTGTACGCGCCCAGCGGGGTGAGAATCGGCGAGAGCGTGTAGCCAGCGCCGGTCGCGGCGGGCGTCCACGAGGACATCCGAATGCCGCACGCCGCGTAGAACGCCACCAACCGCTTCGGCGCAGCACCCATCGCCTGCGCGCGCGCAATCGACGGCAACATCGCCTCGAGCACCGGCAGGGCGAGCAACGTGCCCGCGCCCCGAAGCATCGTCCGGCGCGACAGTTCCCACTTCTTCATGGCTTCTCTCCACGGCGCTGCGTGAATGCGGGGCTCTTCACCAGGCTGACGATCAGCTCAGGCAGCCGGTAGCCCTTCGCTTTGAACTCGGTCGAGATGTCGCGCAGCATGCACTGATCGGACTTCATGTTGTCGCGGCCGAGGCCGAAGACGAACAGCTCTTGCGTCATGCACGCGGGCAGCTTCGGGTCGGCCTTGATGGTCGCCGAGAGCTCGGCGAGACCGTTGAACTTGCGGCCGTCGGGCAGCAAGCCGCTGGAATCCACCGCGAAGCCCGTGTCGTCGGTCGCCCGCTTGCGGCCCACCGGATCCATCGCTTCCATCCCGAAGCCGATCGGATCCATCACCTTGTGGCACGCCGCGCAGCCCGCGTTCGACCGGTGTGCTTCCATCTGCTGGCGCAGCGACTGGCCCGCGACGGCTTCGGGCTTGAGGCCCTGCACGCCGGGCGGGGGCGGCGGCGGCTCTTCGCACAGCAGCCTTCCCATCACCCACTTGCCACGCAACACCGGCGACGTGCGGCTCGCGTGCGACGTCAGCATCAGCACGCCTGCATGGCCGAGAATCGTCGCGCGCTCAGGGTCTGCCATCGCGACGCGGCTCATCGCCGTCGTGCCCGGCTTCGTCAGCCCGTAGTGCGTCGCCAGGGCGTCGTTCAGGTAGCCGTAGTCGCTGCCCAGCAGCTCGAGCGCGCTGCGGTCTTCGTCGAGGAAGCTCTGAAAGAACCTATCCATCTGCTCGCGCATCTGCCTCTTCAGCGCGGGCGTGACGGTCGGAAACAGCGTGGCCGACGTCGTCGCGTCTTCCACCG
>JAYUXE010000345.1:0-5173 GCA_043753165.1 Archangiaceae bacterium
CACCGACACGGGCGTCCCGCAGTGCGGCTCGTCATCGGCGCCCATCGGTTGCGAACGGTACGGCAACTCGCCCAACCAGATTTCCGCACTGGGTGCCGAGGCGCAGGTGCGGTGGCAGCCGGGCCGCTTCACCCTCGTCGAAGCGACGTACTCGTTCGTCAACCTTCACGACCCGAACAGCTCGACGCCCACCGTCGACGTTCAGCTTCACCTCACCTCGATGCGCGCGCTCGTGCCGCTGTACGAAGGGCTCGTGCGCTTGTCGGGCCAGCTCACGTACCAGTCGCCACGCAAGGCCGGCACGCAGGCGTCGCTGTTGCTCAACGTGGGGCTCGCAGGGGAATACGGCTTCCTTCGCTACTTCGCCGGCGTGCAGAACCTGCTCGACAGCACGGTGGCGTTGCCGGTTGGCAGTGAAGCGGGTGACTCGCTGGTGCCGCAGTATGGGCGGTCGTTTCTCATTCAGGCCTCGGCGTCGTTTTGAAGATCGCCGTCGACGCAGCGATGTCGAAGTCCCTGGGCAACCTCGCCCGGCTTCAAGAAGCGCGCGGCAGCTGGGCGGGTGACTACGGCGGGCCGATGTTCCTGCTGCCGATGTACCTCGCGCTCTGCCAGCTCTCGGGCCGCAAGCCCGACGCGTTTCGCACCCAGCGGATGACGACGTACTTCCTCAACGTGCAGCGCGACGACGGCTCGCTGGGCCTGCACGCCGAGGCGAGCGAAGGCAGCATGTTCACCACCGCGCTCGGCTACGCGGCGCTGCGCATTCTCGGCTTGTCTGCGTCCGACGCGCGCATGCAGAAGATGGCGCGGTGGGTGCGCGACAACGGCGGCCCGCTGGGCGCCGCATCGTGGGGAAAGTTCACCTTGTGCCTGCTGGGCCTGTACGACTGGCGCGGCATTCACCCGGTGTTGCCCGAGCTCTGGCTGCTGCCGGCTTCGGCCCCGATGCACCCGGGCAAGCTCTGGTGCCACTGCCGCCAGGTGTACCTGCCGATGTCGTGGCTCTACGGCACGCGTTCCACTGGCCGCGTCGACGCGTTGATGCTCGCCATTCGCGACGAGCTGTACGGCACGGGAAGGTACGAGCAAATCGATTGGGAAAAGCACCGCGACACCGTCGCGCGCGTCGACGACTACCGGCCCACCACGCGGGCCCTGCGGGCGGTGAACTTCTCTCAAGGCCAATACGAACGTCTGCCGTTCAAGCCGCTGCGAAAGCGCGCGCTGGACGAATGCCTGAAGCACATTCGCTACGAAGACGCCGTCACCAACGACATCGACATCGGGCCTGTGAACGCGGTGTTCAACACGGTGGTGCACCACTTTCGTGGAGCGAAGGGCTCGGACGACTTTCGCCGGGGCTTCGCGGCGCTCGACGTCTACCTGTGGGACGGCCACGACGGCATGAAGATGCAGGGCTACAACAACAGCGAACTGTGGGACCTCGCGTTCGGGCTGCAGGCCGTGCTCGCGACGCCCGAGCCGCTGCGCGCGGAGCACGGCGCGATGGTTCACGGCGCGTACAAATTCCTGCGCGACAACCAGATTCTCGAAGACGTGCCGCAGCGCGAAGCCCACTACCGCCACGCGTCGAAAGGCGGCTGGCCGTTTTCCAATCGCGCGCACGGGTGGCCCATCACCGACTGCACGGCCGAAGGCCTGAAGTGCGCGCTGCTGCTCGAGGGAAATTTCGAGGGCGAAGAAATTCCGCTGTCGCTGCTGCGCGACTCGGTGCGGCTGCTGCTCAGCTGGCAGAACGACGACGGCGGCTGGTCGACGTACGAGAAGCAGCGCGCCGGCGGCTGGCTCGAAGAGCTGAACCCGTCGCAAGTGTTCGGCGACATCATGGTCGACTACTCGCACGTCGAGTGCACCAGCGCGGTGCTCCAGGCCCTCGTTCGCGCGCGGCGGCGCTTCCGGGGCGAGCTCGACGACGTCATCGACCTGGCAATCTCGCGCGGCCTTCAATTCCTGCGTGGCGTGCAGCGGCCCGACGGCAGCTTCGAGGGCGCGTGGGCGGTGTGCTTCACCTACGGCACGTGGTTTGGCGTGACGGCGCTTCGCGATGCGGGCGTGCCGGCCACGGATTCAGCGATTCGAGCGGCGTGCGAGTTCCTGCTGGGCAAGCAGCGCGACGATGGGGGCTGGGGCGAGGCGGGCGACAGCTGCCGCGTTCGAAACTACCTCCAACACGACAAGGGCCAGGTGGTGCAGACGTCGTGGGCGTTGCTCGCGCTGATTCGCGGTGGCTGCGAGAACGTCGCGGCGATGCAGAAGGCGGCGCAGTTTCTCGTCGACCGGCAGGAACGCGATGGCAGCTGGGCGCGCGAGTCTCTGGTTGGCGTGTTCAACCGCACGTGCCTCATCAACTACGACAACTACCGGCACTACTTCCCGCTGTGGGCGCTGGCCGAATGGTCTCAGCGGCAGGCAGGGTAGACCGCGCAGACGGATTGGCGATCGAGCGCACCAAGCCCGGTGCGCGGGTTCGGCACGAGCACCTCTTCCATCACCGTGTCGCGCGAGTCCGGCTTGCTGCCCATGAAGCCCAGCACCGAGCCGACCTGCCTGAGCATCTCGCCCAGGTTCGACTTGTTGCTGACGAAGATGGTCGCGTGAAGCGTGTAGCCGGTGTTGCCTTCGCTCAAGAGCTCCCACGCATTGGTTGGGCTGACGGCGTCGAAGAAGTGAAGGCGGCGATCGAGGTCGGCAGCCGGCGCGGCTTTGTTCGCGACGGGCGTCTCGAAGCACAGGCCCGTGCACACGACCTGGTCCCACGCGTCGAGCGCGGTGCGGATGTCCGGAAGCAGCTTTTCGAGCGTGGGCGCGTACGTGACGGGAATGCACGCATCGCGGTTCCACACGCGCGGGACGCCGTTCGACAGTGTCTGCAGCGTCACGTCGGGGGTGCCCACTGTGCCGGGAAGGCACGCGGGTTTTCCGTACGACTGGGTCCGCCCGCACGCAGAGGTCAACACGAAGAGGACGAGGGCGGCGCGCACGGGACGCACGTTTTTGCAGCGGCCGCGTCTCGAGGCAAGCCGGGAGCAACAAGCGCAACCCGCAGTCACCCCGAGCGAGATTCTCGACTGCGGCTCACCGCCCATCGACGAACGAAAAGCCATCTTCACGTGGGTCCGGTGCGGCAAGCCGCAGTAGCTTGCGCCGCCGTGAGCAACTTCGACGGCTATCCCAACGTCCTGAAGCCCGAGTGCCCGTGGGTTCCGCTGCGCGAGTGGGGCGGTCTTCCCAACGTGAAGTGGTGTGAAGAGACGCTGTGTGAATGGGTCGCCGAGCCGACGAACACCTGGTCGAACCTCGCGTTCCTGGTCGCCGCTGCGGTGCTCTGGTGGGTCACCCGAAAAGACACGTCGCGCACCGTTCGCTTCTGGGCGCCCGCGACGTTCTGGGTTGGAATTACGTCGCTCGTCTACCACGCGTCCGTGACGTTCGTGACGCAGGTGTTCGACTTCTGGGGCATGTATTTCTTCTTCGGCCTCGTGCTGATTCTGAACCTCGTGCGCATGGGTTCGCTGACGAAAGAACGCATGTTCCCGGTGCTGTGGGCCGTCATCTTCGGGCTCACCGCGCTCACCGTCGTCGTCGCGAAGGCGGGCCTGCCGGTGCAGGGAATCATCGCGCTGATGCTGGTGGGAATTCTCGTCACCGAGTTCATCGCGACGAAGCGTTCGACGACGCCTCTGACGCACCGCTACCTCTTCGGCTCACTCGCGTTGATCTTCGTCGCCGGCGTGTTCTCGGCATCCGACGCGTCGCGGCGATGGTGCGACCCCACGAATCACATCTTCCAGGGTCACGCCATCTGGCACGTCATCTGCGCGGCCGGCATCTCGGTCGCGTTCCTTCACTACCGCCAGTTCCGCGCTGCGTTTCCCTAGCGAGAGAGCGCGGGGCGCAGCAGGTAGAACGCCTCTTCGCCGGTGAACGAACCGATGGTCTCGCCGCGAATCTTGGCTGCATCGCTGCTCGCCTGCGCGCAATCGACGGTGCCGTCGGTGGCGAAGTTGTTGCCGACGACGACGCGCGTGTGACCTCCGTCGGAAGTGCCTGCGCCGGGGTGGTTCACGATGATCACATCGCCCGGCCGCGCGATCTTCATCAGCGCTTCAATCTTCGCCTTTGCCTCTTCCGGTGACCCCGTCTTGCCCGGCCACACTTCGCCGAGTTTGATCAGCGGAGCGTTCGGCCCGCGCGCGTAGTTCGGAATCTCGATCGCGATCGGGTAGTTGCCGCCCGGGTAGTGCGGGGTCTTCGCTCCGCCGGCGTACAGCGAGTCCATGCCGAACAGGTTGCACTTCCAGCGGTCCTTCACGCCCAGGCCCGTCTCACCGGGGCGCGCGTTGTTCGGCACTGCAGGGTTCGGGCTCTTCCACGTCCCCGGCACTCCGTAGTCCACGCCGCGCGTCGCAATCAGGTCTCTTGCCGCCTGCGCAATCTTCTCGCCGTCCGGCACCGGCAGCGCGTTGCCCATGATGCCGCCCACCGCCGGCGCAGCGTTCGTCATCATCAGCTCTTCCAGCTTCAACGCCGTCATCTGATCAATCGCCCCCGTCACCGGCAGCCCATTCGCCGTCTGGAAGGCCGTCACCGCGCGCGCCGACTCGGGGCCAAAGCCACCGTCTGCTCCCGAACCCAGCAGCGCCCAGTCGGGCTTCTGCATCCGGTTCGCCAGCGCGTTCAACGCGCGCTGAAACACCAGCACGGCTTCCTTCGGCGCGCCGGAATTCATCGCGAGCGTTCGCGAGCCGTTCAACACTTCGGCGGCTGCGCGGCTGTCACCGATGGAACGCAGCGGCAGCGGAATCACCACGTTCGCCTGGGGCGGAGAAATCGCCTTCAGCGCCTGGCCCGCGCCCGTCTGGAACAAGTCGCCGTAACGCGTCGACAGCTGCTTCAGCTCTTCCGGCTTCACTTCGCCGCGCCCGACTGCGCCCTTCAGCTGCGTCATTTCGTCGGCGGTGAGGCGGCCGTCCGACAGGGCACGGCGAATCGTGTTCGAGAGCGTGATGGGCATGGGGCTTGCGACCCTACCTTCTCTTCCCCGGAGGACACACCATGGCTGTCAAATACGGAAAGAAGGCAGAAGCGAAGATTCACACGGTGATGAAGGAGTTCAAGGAAGGAAAGCTGCACAGCGGCCGCGGCGGCA
>JAYUXE010000346.1:0-2120 GCA_043753165.1 Archangiaceae bacterium
TGTTGAAGAAAAAGCCGCAGCGCATCGCGCATCTCGAGCGCAGTCTGAAACCGGTGGCGCGGGTCGGCGGCCAGCGCACGCGTGCAGAGCGCCGCGAGCTCAGCAGGAAGCTCGGCCGGCAACGTCGGCGCCGCGGCCACGAACGCCTTCTGCAGCACGTCGTGCACGTTCTCGCCCAGGTGCGTCGGCCGGCCGGTGAGCACCTCGTGCAGCGTGCCGCCGAGCAGGTAGATGTCCGTGCGCTCGTCCGTCATCGACGGGTCGCCCGTCACCATCTCCGGAGCGAGGTACGCCGGCGTCCCCACCAGCCGTGGCGGCCCGGGCTCGAGGCGCGCCTTCTGAATCGCGACGCCCCAGTCGGCGACGTACACCTCACCGAGCTCACCGATGAGAATGTTGGCGGGCTTCAGGTCGCGGTGAATGACGCCGCGGTGATGCGCATGCGCGATCGCATTGCAGACCTGAATCAGGACTTCGAGGTTCGCCTCGAGCCGGTCGCGCCCGGTGGCAATGCGTTCCCACGACGGATGCGCGGCGTCCTGCAGCAGTGACCGCCAGCTGACGCCGTCGATGCGCTTCATCACCAGCGCGGGCAGGCCGGTGGCGTCGCGGGCGAGCGCGTAGACGGGGACGATGTTCGGGTGTTCCAGCGAGCCCGTGGTGCGCGCCTCTTCGACCAGCGCGTCGGCCGCAGCGGCGCCGCCCGTGCCCGGCTTGAGCACCTTCACCGCCACCTCGCGGCCAAGGGAGTGCTGCCGCGCGAGCAACACCTGCCCCATGCCGCCTTCGCCCAGCACGTTGACGACGACGAGCTCGGCCGGGTCTTCGCCCTCGATGATGGCTGCGTCGGGGCTGCTCAACGTCAGGCGCGGCATCGTGGTCGAGACCGCGTGTCCGGCCGAGCCAGCGCCGGTTCGAGGCAGGGTCGATGCGAACTCGCCCGAGACGAACGTCGCGTCGACCGCCGAGTTGAGGTTCGAGAGGCCGAGCCGCGAAAATTGAACCTCGAAGTCGTCGGCTGCCATCGCGGGCGGCAGCGTAGCAATTGATGCGGTACACAGACGGCAATGTCCGAGTTCGAGAACCGGCTCGCCAAGAACGCCCGCCATTGGACGAAGTGGGCGAAGCGGCGCGGGCTCGAGGCGTTTCGGGTCTACGACCTCGACATGCCCGACTACCCGTTCGCGGTGGACTTCTACGCGGGCCGCGTTCACGTGATGGAATACCCGCGGCGCGCGAAGGTGCGCGACGGCACCGCGGCGTCGCAGCGCGACGAAGTGATCGCGGCGATCGGCGAGGTGTTCCCCGGCGCTTCGGTCTTCACCAAGACGCACGAAAGGCTCGCCGCGTGGAACACGCAGTACGAGAAGGTGGCGGCCGAGAAGGCCGTGTTTCCGGTGCAGGAAAACGGCCTCACGTTCGAGGTCAACCTTTCCGACTACCTCGACACCGGCCTCTTCCTCGACCACCGCGACACCCGCGCGCGGGTGCGAAGCGAGTCGGCTGGCAAGCGCGTGCTGAACCTCTTCGCGTACACCGGCAGCTTCACCGTCTATGCGGCCGCAGGCGCAGCGAAGACCACGACCACGGTCGACCTTTCCAACACCTACTGCGACTGGGCCGAACGGAACCTGAAGCTGAACGGGTTCGCCCCCGGCACGCAGCACACGGTGATTCGTGCCGACGTGCTGCAGTGGTTGGACTCGGCGAAAGGGCCGTACGACGTCGCGGTGGTCGACCCTCCGTCTTTCTCGACCTCGAAGAAAATGGGCCGTTCGTGGGACGTGCAGCGCGACCACGCCCATCTCATCGAGCAGGTCGGCACGCTGCTGGCGCCGGGCGGGACGTTGTATTTCTCGACGAACTTTCTCGGCTTCGGGTTGGATGCAGACCTGCCATTCGACGAAGAGCTGACCCCGAAGTCCATGCCTGAAGATTTTCGGCGCACCGTTCACCGGTGCTGGAGGTTTCAAAAATGAAGCCTCGAAAGGTGGGCGAGTGCCGGATTCTCGGCGAGCTCGGCAAGGGCGGCATGGCGACCGTCTACCGCGCCGTGCACGAGCCGCTGCAGCGCGAGGTCGCGATCAAGGAATTGCCGGCCGACCTCGCGAAGAACAAAG
>JAYUXE010000347.1:0-5172 GCA_043753165.1 Archangiaceae bacterium
GGGTCACACCCGTTCCCATCTCGAACACGGAAGTTAAGCCCTCCAGAGCCGATGGTACTCCGCGGGAGACCGCGTGGGAGAGTAGGTCGCTGCCGCATCTTTTTTGTTAGAAAACCCCGATCGCCTGATGGCGGTCGGGGTTTTCGCTTTTTGTGCTCAGGGAACTTTAGTGATGATTCGTGCGTTGCCTCCATCGAAGAGATCGCACTAAGCTGCCGCCACTTTGATTCCCAAGCATGCGGAACGGCTGAAGCTTTTCCGACCCCGCGCCCTGCTCAGAAATGCGTAAGCCCACCATCTTCGGCAAGTACCTTCTGCTGGAGCGCGTGAACGTCGGCGGCATGGCCGAGGTGTTCATTGCGAAAGCTTTCGGCGTCGAGGGGTTCGAGCGGATCCTGGCGATCAAGAAGATCCTCCCGACGATGGCGGAGGATGAAGAGTTCATCACGATGTTCATCGACGAGGCGCGGATCAGCGTTCAGCTGAACCACGCGAACGTCGTTCACATCCACGAGCTCGGGAAGCACGACGAGGCGTTCTTCATTGCGATGGAGTACGTCTCGGGTCGCGACCTGCGGACGATGCTCGAGCGGCATCGCCGGCGGAAGGAGATCATGCCGACGGCGCAGGCCGTCTACGTGGGCTCGAAGATCTGTGAAGGCCTGGATTACGCGCACCGCAAGAAGGACGCGCGCGGCCAGGAGCTGCACATCATCCATCGCGACGTCTCGCCCCAGAACATCCTCTGCAGCTACGAGGGCGAGGTGAAGATCATCGACTTCGGCATCGCGAAAGCCGCGAACCGCAGTCAGAAGACCCAGGCGGGGATCCTCAAGGGGAAGTTCGGGTACATGTCGCCCGAGCAGGTCCGTGGACTGCCCATCGATCGCCGAAGCGACATCTTTGCGGTCGGCGTCATCCTCTACGAGATGTTGACGGGCGAGAAGCTGTTCGTGGGCGAGTCCGACTTCTCGACCCTTGAGAAAGTTCGCAACGCCGAAGTGCCTACGCCGCGGCAGTTCAACCCGAACATCCCGGCGGGGCTCGAGAAGGTGTTGATGAAGTCACTCGCCCGGGAAGCGGAAGATCGCTACCAGTGGGCGTCGGACCTTCAAGAAGATTTGATGCGGTTCCTGCTGGCCGGCGACGCCATTTACTCGGCGAAGCACCTCGCCTCGTTCATGAAAGAGGCGTTTGCCGAAGATCTCTTCCGCGAAGACGAGAAGATGCACCGGTTCGCGTCGCTCAGCCGGCCAGACGAAATCGAGCAGTCGGGTGTGCTGGCCCAGCCGCCACCAAACAAGCGTCGCAACACGGCGCAGCCGATTCCCGCGACGGGCAACCACCCGGTTCCTTCCGCTCCCCTCGCGTCGCCGAAGCCGAAGCTGTCTTCGCAGTCGTTGCCGCAGGTGGGAATCAGCACCGTGGTGGGCAACGCGGCGGCTGCGGTCTCTGCAGCGATTGGCAATGACACGGTGAATATCCCCCCTCCGTCGGCGGAAGAGCTGGCCGAGATGGACGGCGCGGCCGACCGGACGCAGATTGTCGATGGCGACTCGTTTCGCGAGAGCCTGAAGACCAGCGTCGGAATCTCGCCCTTCATGCAGGCGAACTCGACGGCGAACGCGGTGCCGTCGGCCGAGATGCAGGAGAACATCCCCACGGGCAGCTTCACCGAAGGGGGCTTCGACGCGACGATTGCTCCGAAGGGGAAGTTGAACGGCGACAGGAATGGCCACGGGTTCTCGTCCGGGTCGTCGGAAGGCGACGACATGCAGCCCATCGATCAGACCGGGTTCCGGCCGGCGATGGAACAGGACGAGGGCAGCCAGACGGGCGCGAACCAGAAGTTTGTCGAGACGATCGAGAAGCCGGCGTCGAACAAGTCGGGCGCGAAACAGAAGATCGTGATCGGCGATGCCCCCGAGTACAGCGGGCAAACGATGGTCGGCCCGTCCCCCCTGGCGCCAGCCCCGGGCGACGACTCGACGGGTGAAAGGCCGCAGGTTCCGACGACGCGGCTGTTCAAAGAGCACGGGGAAGACGAAGAGCCTTCGGGTGACGGCGATGCGTTGGGCGATGTGAGCTCAAGCGACGACACCGACGGGCAGGGTCGGGCGTCATCGGTGGACGAAGAGCCGCAGGAAGAAGAGGGGCAGGGCTCGCCGGACCCGACCAACGCGACGATGCCGCCAAAGCCGAAGCCGGTGCGGCGGTCGCAGCCGAAAAGAAACGACAGCGCGGTGGCGTCGATGCCGCCCAACCGGAAGAAGCTGGTCATCTTCGGAAGCATCGGTGGCGCGATCGTCATCTTGATGGGGGTGGTCGCCGTGCTGATGATGGCGAGCAACCCCGCACGCCTGGCAATTCAGACCACGCCCGAAGGCCCCTTCACGGTGAAGGTGTCGAAGACGGCGGAAGGCGGCGAGAAGACGTACGACGGGGCGCAGGCGATCGAGCTCGATCCGGGCGACTACTTCGTCGATGTGATCCCCGCCTCGAAGGCCTACCAGCGCAAACGGCTGAAGGTGCACCTCAGCGGCAACCAGATGCTGGCATTGCCCGTGGTGTTGAACCCGACGGGGCCCCCGCCGCGGGGTGAGGACAAAAAGCCCGAGACCAAGCCGGCTGTGCCGACTGAAGCGAAGCCGACTGAAGCGAAGCCCACCGAGGCGAAGCCCGAGCTGAAGGCTTACACGCTGAACATCAGCAGCGAAGAGCCGAACGTCGAGTTCACAGTCGACGGTAAGAAGGCTGGCAAGAGCCCGCGGGCGAAGGTCGAGGGGCTGTCGTTCGACAAGCCGCACGTGTTGGTCGCGAAGAAGGACGGTTTCAAGGCCTACACAGCGAACATCGAGAACGTCGACAAGCTCGCCGAGCTGGACAGGGACGTGTATCTCGAGCGGGAAGCGAAGCCCGAGCCGGCACCGAAGCCCGAGCCCGTGGCGAAGAAGGACCCCGAGCCGAAACCGAAGCCGGAGCCCGTGGCGAAGAAGGACCCCGAGCCGAAACCGAAGCCGGAGCCGGTGGCGAAGAAGGAACCGGAACCGAAACCGAAAGCCGAGCCGGTGGCAAAGAAGGAGCCCGAGCCCAAAGCAGAACCGAAGCCGAAGGCTGAGCCGCCTGCGCCGAAGGAAGAGAAGCCGGTGGCGGGAAAGGGGAAGGGGAAGCTTGCGTGTGCGTCGAAGCCTGCGGGCGCCGAAGTCTGGGTCGACGGGAAGAACACCGGGAAGAAGACGCCGGTGGCGATCTCGAGCGCGCTCGAAATGCCGGCCGGGAAGCACAAGGTCATCTTCAAGCTGAACGGAAAGGCGAGCGCGCCAGTCGAGATCACGATCGAAGCGGATCAGACTTCAGTGCTGAAGGGCGTCGAGATCCCCGGCGCGTAAGGCTGACGCGTTTCGGTTATAGAGCGGGGCATGGTGAACCCCGCGCCCGCTCAACAGCCGTTTCGTTACCCGCTGACCCGCGATTTCGTCGAGCCCGACTGGAACAGGATCCCCGGGTACAAAGGGGTGAGCGTCGCCGACTGGGAAAGCGCGCTGTGGCAGCGCAAGCACACCGTCAAGAACCTCAAAGAGCTGAAGGCCGCCCTGGGCGCCCTGCTGCCGGACACGCTGGCCGAGAGCATGGATCGCGACCTGCGCGAGCGGGCGACGATGTCGATGTTGATCACGCCGCACATGATCAACACGATGAACTTCGAAGATCTGTGGGGCGACCCGCTGCGCCGGTACATGCTGCCGGCCTTCGAAGACCGCCGAACGGACTTCCCGAACCACCCGAGATCCTCGCGCGACTCGCTGCACGAAGCCGAGATGTGGAAGGTCGAAGGCCTGACGCACCGGTACCCGACGAAGGTGCTCGCCGAGCTGTTGTCGACGTGCCCGCAGTATTGCGGCCACTGCACGCGCATGGACCTGGTGGGCAACAGCGTGCCGCAGGTCGACAAGCTGAAGTTCCACACCCCGCAGGGCGACCGGCATCAGCAGATTCTCGAGTATTTGAAGAAGAGCCCGCAGGTGCGCGACGTGGTGGTGTCAGGCGGCGACGTGGCGAATGTGCCGATCGCGCAGCTCGAGTCGTTCGTCAGCGCGCTGATGGACATCCCCAACATTCGCGACATCCGCCTGGCGTCGAAGGGGCTGATGGGAATCCCCCAGCATTTCCTGCAGGACTCGGTGCTGCAGGCGTTCGAACGGCTGTCGAAGAAGGCCTTCGAACGGAACGTCGACCTCGCGCTGCACACACACGTGAACAACGCGAACCAGGTGACGCCGCTGCTCGGGCGCGCGGCGAAGAAGATTCTGGAGCTCGGGTTCCGCGACGTGCGCAACCAGGGCGTGCTGCTGCGCGGGGTGAACTCGACGTCGAAGGACCTGCTCGAGCTGTCCTTCATGCTGCTCGATCACGCGCGGATCCTGCCGTACTACTTCTACATGTGCGACATGATCCCCAACGCCGAGCACTGGCGGTTGAGCGTCGCGGAAGCGCAGAAGCTGCAGCACGACATCATGGGCTACATGCCGGGCTTCGCGACGCCGCGCATCGTGTGCGACGTGCCATTCGTGGGGAAGCGCTGGGTCCACCAGGTCGCGGAGTACGACCGCGAGAAGGGCATCAGCTACTGGACCAAGAACTACCGCACGGGCATCGAAGACGAGGCGGACGCGCTCGATCGCAAGTACGAGTACTTCGACCCGCTGTACCTGCTGCCCGAGTCGGGCCAGAAGTGGTGGGCCGAGCACGGCCACGAGGCGTGAAGGCAGATGTCCCGGCAGAGCCTCTTCCCTGACGCCACAGACGCGGAGTGGGCCGACTGGCGTTGGCAGCTGCGCCACGCGGTCAGGACGCCGGCGGCGCTGGGGAAGTTGCTGAAGCTGACCGAGGACGAGGTCGCGGGCTGTGAGGAAACGGCGAGCATCTTCCGGCTGGGGATCACGCCGTACTACCTGTCGCTGGTCGACGAGAACCACCCGTTCTGCCCGGTGCGGATGCAGGCGATTCCCGTGAAGGCCGAGGCGCGGGTGCGGCCGGGCGAGCTGGTGGATCCCCTGGGCGAGGACAAGACGCGACCGACCGAGGCCATCGTTCACAAGTACCCCGACCGGGTGCTGTTTCTCGCGTTGGACTCGTGCTCCGTCTACTGCCGGCACTGCACGCGGCGGCGTC
>JAYUXE010000348.1:0-23096 GCA_043753165.1 Archangiaceae bacterium
ACGAAGAGTTCATCTCGATGTTCATCGACGAGGCGAAGATCACGGTTCAGCTGAACCACGCCAACATCGCGCAGGTCTACGAGCTGGCGCAGATCAGCAACTCGTACTTCATCGCGATGGAATACATCTCGGGCAAAGACATGCGCGCGGTGTTCGATCGCTGCCGCAAGAAGGGTGAGCCAGCCCCGATTCCCCTCGTCTGCTACTCGATCGCGAAGTGCTGTGAAGGGCTCGACTACGCGCACCGCCAGAAGGACAGGCAGGGGCGCGACATGACGATCGTGCACCGCGACGTCTCGCCGCAGAACGCGCTGATCAGCTACGACGGCGAGGTCAAGGTCATCGACTTCGGCATCGCGAAGGCGGCGGGCAAGGCGACGAAGACGCAGGCCGGCATCTTGAAGGGCAAGTTCGGCTACATGAGCCCCGAGCAGATTCGCGGCCTGCCGCTGGATCGTCGCAGCGACGTGTTCGCGATTGGCGTCTGCTTGTACGAGATGCTCACGGGCGAACGCCTCTTCGTCGGCGACTCGGACTTCTCGGTGCTCGAGAAGGTGCGCAAGGTCGAGGTGCTGCCGCCGACCACGTACAACCGGAAGATTCCGGAAGCGCTCGAGAAGATCGTGATGAAGGCGTTGGCGAAGGACGTCGACGATCGCTACCAGTACGCCAGCGAGCTCGGCGACGACCTGCAGCGGTTCCTCATCACCAGCGACGCGATCTTCAGCCGCAAAGATCTCGCCCAGTACATGAAGGCGACGTTCGCCGAAGAGTACGAGCGCGAGAAGCAACGGATGATGGAGTACGGCGACATTCGCGCGCCCGAAGGCATGCTCGTCGCGGCCGAGATGGGCTTCGGCCTGGGCGCCGTGCCGTCGCCGAACCAGGCGGTGTTGGGGTCGAGCTCGATCACCAACGCGCCGACGGGGGCCGCCGCGCACGCCGCTCCGCAGCTGTCGCCGCCGGTGATTGGCCCCGCGCCGACGGTGGCCGGGCCTCGCATCAGCGCGAAGAACAGCCCGCCTCCGCCGCAGCTGACGCCGGCGAGCACTCCGACCCTGGGCCCCGGCCCCGCGCGCACGCCCAGCCTTCCTCGCCTGACGGCCGTCGCGCCGATGCTCAGCAACGAGAAGGAAGAGAACGCGCACACGATGCTGGTCGACGGGCAGGAAATGTTCGGCGGCCAGCCGGCGGGTCAGACGGACAGCGACGCGGCCGCCGATGCGATCGGCAATGACGCGACGTTGTTCTCGATGCCCGCGCGGCAGTTCAACGGTGACCAGCGGCCGACGACGCAGCACCTCTCGCCTGGCACGCCCGACGAGCTGATGACCGAGCAGGTGCGGCCGCCGTCGAAAGGCCAGCCGCTGCCCGACAACTTCGGCAGCCCGATCGAACAGTCGCAAGAAGATCGCGATGCCGGCAACCAGACGATGATGATGCCGGCGAACAGTGGGCCGGCGTCCGCGCAGATCACCACGGCCCCGGAAGGCCGCCCGGCGGTGCCGGCGCGCCGCAAGAGTGGTGGCAGGCCCTCGATGCAGGCGCTGGCTCCGGTGGGCAACAAGCCGGCGAGACCGCCGGTCAGCATGGTCACCAACGTCGACGACCCCATCGTGTTGCCGGGCTCGGGGCGCGGGAAGATCTTCGCGGTCGCCGGCGGCCTGGCGGTCGTGCTCATCGCCGTGATTGCCATCTTCGCGTTGCGTGGCGGCGCGAAGGGCCTGCTGTACGTCGAGATTCCTTCTGACGCCGTCAGCGGCGTGAAGGTGAACATCAACGGCAAAGAGATTCGGGAAGAAGACGACAAGCAGCTGAAGCCCGGCCCGCACCTGGTGCCCGTGGCGGCCGGCAAGCTGACGGTGATGATCGTCGCCGATGGTTATGACACCGTCATCGAGACGGTCGATGTGAAGGAAGGCAACGAGTACACGCGGCTCATCACCAAGATGAAGAAGAAGTAGCCGCCAACCGTTGCCCCACCCAGGAGCAACAAATGGCCAGAACCAAACGCAGCAAGAGTGACCCTCTGGGCGATCTGCCCGCGTGGGCCCAGAAGCTCGCCCAGCGCTACTACACCCGCACGGTCAGCACGTTCCTCGTCTATGGGGCGGTTCGGGATCTGCAGCCTGTCGCGGCGGAAGACGGCTCGCCAGGCTTCGGCAACCTGCGCGCGTTCTTGTCGGACGAGCTCTTCGGCGGCCGCGACCACGTGCTGTTCTACGACCGCAGCTCGGGCATTCGGGCGTCGGATCCAGAGACGCAGAAGGATCTGATGCGGGCGATGTCCGGCTACGACGTGATGTACGGCACGGACTACGCGAAGGTGATGCCGCGGGATCCGGGCCGCGCGTTGCAGATTCTCGAGAACTACCTGCGGATGCGGATCACCGATGGGAAGTCGATGGCTTTGATCATCGACTACGCGGAGACGCTGGCTCCTGCGGGGGACATGAGCCACCTGTCGGCGGAAGACAGGTTCGTGCTCGCGACGCTGACGAAGTGGGCGTCGGACCCGCAGCTGCTTGGCGGGGACGTGAGCGTGGTGTTGATCATCGAGAACCTCGCCGAGGTGAATCCGCGCATCACGCGGAACCCGTACGTGGCGAACATCGAAATCTCGCTGCCGACGGAGACCGAACGGCTCGACTTCGTGAAGTGGAAGCTCGAAGGCAAGAAGCTGCCGAGCATCTCGGATCTGCCGATGGCGGCGCTGGCGAAGATGACGGCCGGTTTGTCGCGCATCAACCTCGACCGCGTGCTGACGGAAGCGATCGAAGGCGGCATGCGCATCACGGCCGACGTGCTGAAGGACAAGAAGAAGGAAATCATCCAGGCCGAGTGCCACGGCTTGCTCGAGTTCATCGAGCCGGCGCACACGCTGGACTCGGTGTCGGGCCACGCGATGGCGAAGGGGATGCTGCGCAACGCGGCGTCGGCGCTGAAGAAGGGAAAGATTGAAGTGATGCCGATGGGCTACCTGGTCTCGGGGCCGGTGGGCACGGGCAAGACGTACATGGTGACGTGCTTCGCCGGCGAAATCGGAGTGCCGTGCGTGAAGTTCCTGAACTTCCGCAGCCAGTGGCAGGGCGTGACGGAAGCGAACCTCGAGAAGATCTTCAACCTGCTGAAGGCGCTGTGGCCGGTGGCGGTGATGATTGACGAGGCCGACGCCTTTCTCGGCAACCGCGACTCAGGCGGAGACTCAGGCACCAGCAGCCGCATCTTCGGCAGCATCGCGAGCTTCATGGGCAACACCGAGTACCGCGGGAAAATCATCTGGTTCCTGCTGACGTGCCGCCCCGACCTGCTGCCCATCGACTTGAAGCGCCAGGGCCGCGCCGAAGAGCACATCGGTTTGTTCTACCCGCAGACGGATGCGGAACGCGTCGACCTGTTCAAGGCGATGCAGAAGAAGACGAAGGTGCCGGTCGAAGTCCCGAAGTTCGCCGAGCTCACGAAGGGGCGCACGCTGTCGGGCGCGGACGTCGAAGCGATTCTGGTGCGTTCGAAGTTCCGCGCGGTGAACCAAGGTCGCGACGAAGTGACGGAAGACGATGTGGACGCGGTGCTGAAGGACTTCATGCCGCCGACGTACCCGAATGAAATCGAGCTGCAGAACCTGGTCGCGGTGCAGGAATGCACGAGCCGCGCGCTGCTGCCCGAGGTCTTCGCGAAGCTCGACCGCGACTTCGTCACCCGGCGAATCAAGGAGCTGAAGATTCTGATGGAAGAGCGTTGAGCGCGTACGTCCCCTCGAAGATCAAGCCGAAGCTGAGGGGCGTCTTTCACTTCATCGGCTTCTGCACGGCGGCCGTGTCTTCGGTTGCGCTGCTTTTTTCGCCAAAGACCGGTGAGGCGTACGCGGGTGGAGTCATCTACGCCGCGACGCTGGTGATCATGCTGGGCCTGTCGGCGCTGTACCACCGGCCCATGTGGTCGCACGGCGCGCGGCGGGTTCTGCGGCGCATCGACCATTCGGGGATCTTCTTCCTCATCGCGGGCAGCTACACCGCGTTCTGGACGCTGACGCCGGAAGCGAACCGTTCGACCTGGCAGCTGATCGTGATGTGGGCGTGCGTCGCGGTGGGCGTGGTGTCGTTCGTGTTCTGGACGGACATGCACCGCGGGCTCCGCGCGACGGTGTACGTGGTGCTGGGGCTGTCGACGCTTCCGCTGGTACGAGATCTTCCACATGCTGGTGCTCGCCGCGGCAGGGATCCACTTCTGGATCATCGCCAGGAACCACTGGGCGGTGTGACGCGCAAGGGCGGACGCGTCTGCGCCCCGGTTCCGCGGCTCTGGGTTTCGGGGCCTGCGGCGTCGTTCTGCCTCCTCACCCAGGGCGATCGAGCGCGCCGCATCGAACTCTTCGAAATTTCGCGGCGCAGCGAAGCCTTCGTCGCGGCAGGTCGAGGAGACCGGATCTCGGGCGCCGACCGCCGACGGCGTCAGTTCCTGGTGATGGTCAGCGTGTACGGCCCGGTTTTCACGGGAGCGAAGGACGGCGTGCTGATCCAGATGAGCACGTTGGTGCCGGCGTCGAGGTGCGCGGGGTAGCCGAAGCCACCGTCGGTCGGCTTTCTCGATTCGTAGTAGCCGTCGTTGGCGAGCGGAGCGGCCGACGTGGGGCAGCCCGCGATCGCGTGCAATGTGCCGTCGAAGTTCCGAATGCTGACACCCAGGCTCTGATTCGCGGCCGCGAGGTCGAAGTAGTAGTCGCCCGTGCTCGGCGCGACGAACTTCAGCCCTTCGTCGGGGGCGTCCGTCCACTCGAGGCGCTGGCTGGTGATCCAGTTCGGCAGCCCCGTCGTGTCGCCCGCGTACACCGCAGGCAACGTGTTGTTCAGCACCACGTGCGGGCAGGAAGTCGTCGCGTTCACGACGTGGCCGCCCGTCCCACCGCCAGTGCCCGACGTCCCACCGCCGGTGCCCGAGGTGCCGCCGCCGGTGCCCGACGTTCCACCGCCGGTGCCCGACGTTCCACCGCCGGTGCCGCCCGACGTGCTGGTGTTGCTGCCACAACCGACGACGAGCGCCACGACCGCCAGAGTGAGAATTCGCATTGGCGGTTGCTAGCCCAACCGGCTCCTACTTCACCACCCAGACGGCAGACTTGAAGACACTGGCGAGCTGGGGGCGGCCTTCGGGCTCGAGCGTGGTGGCCGCCGCATGAAGGGTGCCTGCGAGGGTGGGGACGACCTTGAGCTTTCCCTGAAACGTGGCGCCGGGGCGAAGCGCGATGAGGTGCAGCGTGATGGCGCCGTCTTCGGTCTCGAAGTGCGAAATCGTCCGCGTCGCCACCAGCGCATTGAGTGACGGCGAATCGGCCTGAACCCCGGCAGGCAACGCGAGCCGCAGCTTCGTCGGCGTGTTCGCGGGAGCCGCGACCGTCAGCTCGAGCTCGGCAGGCTCACCGACCTTCAGCGCATCAGGAAGCTTCGACGTCAGCTCGAGGCCGCTGGTGGGCGCGTCCTTCCACGGCGTGTGCGCCATCAGCGTCAGCGAGAAGCCCAGGCCGGCGACGGCAGGCTCGGCGGTGACCTTCCACGTGTGCGCGCCGCTGCTGCCGGGCACGAGGGCCTCGAGCGTCAGCACGTCGTGCAGGTGCGCCGCATCGAGCACACCGCGGGTGACCGCCTTGCCATCGCGCTCGAGCGAAATCTTCACGTCGGCCGGCACGGGCGTCTTGAAGATGGCCGTCACCGCACGCAACGCCGCGAGGTTCGCCTGCCCGTCGCCCCAGCCATAGACCGGCGAATAATTCGCCAGCAGCCACGTGCCGAGGTCGGCCACCACCGCGGTCTGCTTGTCGTCGCCCTGCAGCGCAAGCACCGCGAGAGCCGTTGCTTCCGCAATCGACGGCACGTTGCCGTCGGCGCGGACGACGCCAGTGTCGACCTTCAGGTACTTCGCTCCGTCGGAGCCGTCGGCGATCGCGGCGAGCATCTTCTTCTTCAGCTCTTCCCCGATGGTTCCGGTCGCCGAGCCGCTGGCCAGAATCGCCGCGGCCGTGAAGCCGTCTTCGATGCGCGCGAGGTTGCGTTCGAACGCGCCACTGGCCCGAATCGCCACTGCCGCCGCGCGCTGCTTCTGCGCCGCCGTCGTATTCGCCGCCCGCACCGCCTGCACGCAGCCCGCGGTCGTCACCAGCAACCGCTGCAGCGTCCAACCATCGCTGCCCTGACACGTACCGTCGGGACGCTGGGCAGAGGCGACCTGCGCCGCGAGCCTTTCGCCCAGACGCGCCAGCACCGGCTTGTCGGGGTGGGCCAGCGCAGATTCGGCGAGCAGCACCGCGCTCGGGTAGTCGGGCGCGCGGGCGTGCCGCATCGTGCGCTGGGTGGAGACGACCGCGAGATCGCGAATCACGTCCATCGCGGGCTCACTGCCCAGCGACCGCAGCAGCGCCGGAGCCCGCCCGGTGAGCAGCAAGGTGTACGCGTCGTCCGCAACCCCGCCGCGATTCAGGGCTGCCGAGAGCTCTGATCTCACCAACGCCAACGCTCCAGGGAACACCTGCAGGCGAATCGTCTCGCTGCCGTCCAGCGCATCGGCAGGACCCGCAAGCTCGATCGATCGCGGCGACGCGAGCGTGCTGCCCGCCGACACCGTCTGCAGCTGACCTGCGGGCCTCACGTTGATGGTGCGTTCAACCGCGTCGGTATTGCCCAGCACCGCCTTGAACGCGGTCGTGCCCGGACGCGCCGTCTTCAGCGTCACGTACTGCACGTTGTTTCCCTCGGCCGGCACCTTCACCGCGCCACCCGCCGCCGACAACACACCGTTCAACGCCGACATCTTGAGCGTGGTGTTCACGTCGCTGGCGGTGGTGTTGATGAGCTGCACCGGCAGCCGCACTTCGTCGCCGGCGATGAGGAAGCCCGGGATGACGGGGTCGACGTAGGTGGGCAGGGTGCCAAGGAAAGAAGTGACGGCGCCGGCCTGGCCGCCTTGCCGCGAGTGGGCCAGCGCGAGCACGCGCCACGACGTCAGACGATCCGGCACCTTCACCGGCACCGTCGCGCGGCCCTCGGCGTTGGTGACGATCAGCGGCTCGAAGAGAAACGTCTCGGGGAACCAAGCGCGTGTCGCTGCCGCAGCGCCGGGGCCCGCCTCATCGGCTTCGGGCTGTGCAGCGAGCTCGGCATCCATCGACGCGACCACCGGCGCGGGCGCAGCAGACGGGCCGCCCCTGCCCGAGCCCATTCCACCCAGCGCACGCGAATCTGCCCCGCCGTACGCTTCATTGCTGCCGAAGTTCATCAACTTTTTCTTTGTCAGAGCGCCGACATCGCTGCGCCCCATCTTCCCTTCTTCCATCGGGGCGGCTCCCTTCATCCTCGGAGGCGCCATCGGCACGGACTCGTCGCCGGCCAGCGAATCGGCGGACATCGCAAAGAGCCGCCGGGTCGGAGCGCCCAGCACCGCGAACATCGACAGCACGACGCACCCGACGACGAAGGCCGCGCTGAACCCCAGCACGAAAGATTTCTTGTTCACGGCTTCTCCTTCGCGACCCAGCTGGGCCAGTTCTCGACGTCTTCGGGCAGGCGCGTGCCATCGACGACGACGGCGCGCGGGTCGGTGAGGCTCAGCAGGTCGGACGGCAGGCGGTAGAGCCGCAGCGGCCGGCCCCAGGCGTCATTCGCGTGTATTTTCTTGTTCGCGAGGCTGTCGATGGACTTGCCCCACAACGAGGCCATCGTCTTCGGCGTCATCTTCTCGGCCGCGGGCGCTGACGCTTCCCACTGGCGCGTCTGCACGTGCAGCTCTTCGAGCGCGAGGTAGAACTTGTCCGTCAGCGTCTCGATCGGGTCGAACAGCGTCTCACCATTCACCGTCACCGCCGCCTCGAGCTCGGCCGCAGGGGGCAGCGCGCTCACTTTCAACAGCGTCGCAGCGGTCGCGTTCTTTCCACGCACGCGGCCCATCGACAGGGCCTGCGCATCGAGCCCCGGGAAACCAGGGGTGAACTGCACCTGCGGCCGCAGCGGCGACAGCTCGTCCCTGCCGGGCAGCGCAACGAGCTGCGCGAGGCTCTCGTCGACTCCGAACAAACCGACCGCCGCGGGTCCTGCCACGGAGCCCGTGCGCGTCTCGAGGTCGAGCCTCGCAATCTGCCCGGGCGCGTAGCGATCTTTCTCGGGTTTGATCGAGACCTGAAGCAGCGCCTCGGGCTCGACGAACAAGTAGACGCTGGCGCTGCCACAGGTGACCGTGGCCCAGCCTTCGAAGTCCTTCGGCAGGGTGAAGCGGACCTTGCGCGTCTTCGCGTCCAGCTTCTCTTCCTTCACCTCACGCACCATCGTGAGAAACGCCTTCTCGGGAAGCTCGCCCTGGTACTCGGGCCCGCGCAGCACTTCGACCTCGACGGTCGAGCCCGGCTTCACCAGCTGCGAGTCGACGCGCAAGCGCAGCGCGGGAATCGTGCCGGGCGTCAGCAGCAGCTTCGTGGTGCCGACCAGTGAATCGCCGCGGCGGGCGGTGATGAGAAACTCGTAGCCGACTCGCGTCGTCGCCTGCGGCCGCTGCGATTCGTACTTCGCCGGCGCCTGCACCTGCAGGTGTGCGAACCCGACCGCGGACGACACGTCTTCTTCCTCGGCTTCTTCGCGCGACAGCTTCGGCAGCTCGAGCTTCTGCATCCGGCCCTGGATGCACGACAGCGCGGCGTCGGTGAAACGGGTCTCGCTGGCGTTGGGGATCCAGGCGAGGTCGACGGTGCGCGAGCCCGCCTTCTTCGTCCACGTCACTTTGCGCGTCAGCGACCCGGACTCGACGGTGGGCGGCAGACAATCGCGCACGGTGACCATCGCGTCGGTCAACGCCGCCTCGAGCCCACTGGGCACCTCGGGCACACCTTCTGCGTTGGCGGTGAGCTTCGGCAGGTCGCTGTCGTTGAAGCTCCAGGTGACATCGAAGAGCCGTTCTTTCCCCGGGCTCAACTTCACGGTGCGAACGATGGCCTCGACGCAGCGGCCGAGCCGGGTGGCGGGCGATGCCATCGCAGAGATGACACCACCGGCGGACGCGCGAACGCCGAAGTGCGCCTGGCCGCCGGTGACGTCGACGAAGCGGGCACAGCCTTCCAGTGGCTTCTCGATGCGATCGAACGCGAGGCGGTCGGCCAGGGTGGGCTCACTGTTCTCGTCGTCGAGCAGGTTGTAGAGCTCACCGCGGGTGACGACGTCGGCCTTTGGCGGCGGGCGAAACGGCTGCGCGGGAATCACGACGTTCACGGGCGGGCCGGGGTCGATTTGCAGCGAGGCGACGCCGTCTTCGTCGACGGGTGCGTTGACGCCTTTGTCCGTCGGTTCCCACAGGCGCTTGACCGTCAGATGAACGCCGGTGAGCACCTGGCCTTCGGCAGAGGTGGCGCGCAGGTAGAGCCGGTTGTTGAAGCCCTGGACCAGACCCCCGGCAAGCTCGGGCACGGCTGAGACGGCAATCGCATCTTCCGACAGCAGGACGATGGCGCTGCTCTCGACGCGGTCTCCACTGCCGTCGATGGCCGAGATCTGAGCGATGAGGTTGCTCTGTTTCTGAAGGTCTTCGGGCACCGCGGGCAAATCGACGCTGAAGTGACCGCTGGCGTTCGCGCTGACGACCTTCGGCAGCGCCTCGCCCTCGACCCACGCCGTCGGGGCCGGCCATTCGCCATCGATGTTCCACCTCAGCTCGAGCTTGGCGTTCGCCACCGGAGCGCCCGAGCTGTACCGCACGTCGCCCTTGAGCACCGGCTTCTCGCCGCGCCGGTAGAAGGGCTTGCCGGGGGATGCCTCGACGCGGAAGCGGGGCAGGGTGAAGGGCTTGACGGTGAAGGTGCGCTGGCCGACGGCGCCGCCCGAGGCCCATTCGAGCCGCCAGGTTCCGGACTCGGCTCCGGAGTCGATGGGGAAGGTGCCACTGACGATGCCCCAGGGACCTGCAGGCGCCTTCTCTTCGAGCAAGAGCGTGTTCTGCCCGTCGTAGACGCGCCATGTGCCGGGCCGCCCGTCGAGCGGGGTGAGATCGTTTCCCTTCAGTGCGACGGCGCGGAACTTCACCGTGTTGCCCGGCTCGTACAGCGGGCGGTCGGTGATGACGTGAACGCGGGCCGGTGCGTACAGCGGCAGCGGGACGTCGAGCGTGCCTTCGCCCAGAGACGACGTCACCTTCGCGCGAAGCAGGTAGTCGCCGTCGTTCACCTTTGGCAGCTCGATTTCCGCCATCTGCCGTTCGTTCATGCTCGACCATGGTTTCTCGGGCTTGAGCTCGGTTTCCTTCGTGCCGTCGACGAGGAAGAGGCGGGGCGAGAAGCTCTTCAGGTTCGCCGTCTGCACCGTGTCGGCTTTGCCTTCGGTGTAGTGGGCCCGAACGCCGACGGTGACGGTGCTCTTGCCGCCCCGCGCGAGGCCGCCCGCGTAGAGGTTGATCGTCTGGTGAAGGTCGCCGTCGGGGCAGCGGTCGAGCCAGAGCCCATGTCGAAAGCCGGTGGTGAGGCAGACCTGCGTCGAGACGATCACCAGCAGAGCAGCCACGAGGCCACCCAGAATCAGCCACTTCTTCATTGGACGACCCTCCCTCGCCACGACACCCACCACTGCACCGCAGTTCCTACTTCGACTGACGAATCGCCCAGCGGGCGACGGCTTCTTCGAGCTCGATGCCTGCGCGCGCGGGATCCGGGCGGCTGCCGCGGCCGACGGCGACCACTTCATCGAACGCATCGCGAACGCCCGACGAACCGCCCTGCACCGCGCCGGCAAACAGCACCACGCGCTTCTTCTGCATCCGGGCGAGGCGGCCGAGCGCGTACGGGCCCTTGAAATAGGCCGTCTGGTTGTCGAGCTGGCCTTCGCCGGTGAGCACCAGGTCGCACTCGTTCACTTTGGTGAAGAGGCCCAGCGCTTCCGAGACGACGTCGAAGCCGCGGCGAAGCTGGGCCCCGCAGAACGCGCGAAGGCCGAAGGCGAGACCACCGGCAGCTCCGGCGCCGGCTTCCTGCTCGAAGGCCTCGCCGCTGACGCTGCGGCTGACGCGGGCGAGCTGGTGAAGCAGGGTGTCGAGCCGTTCGACGTCGTCGGGGTCGGCGCCCTTCTGCGGGCCGTAAATGCGGGCCGACCCTTCATCGCCCAGCAGCGGGTTGCGCACGTCGGTGAGGACTTCCAGCGTCACGCCGGCGAGGCGCGGGTCGAGGCCCGACTTGTCGATTTTCTTGAGTCGATGAAGGTGGCGCGGGCCCAGCGGCAGCTGCGCGCCATTGTCGTCGAAAAACGCGACGCCAAGGGCCGAGGCAGCCCCCACGCCGCCGTCGCAGGTCGCGCTGCCACCGGCGCCGATGAGAATGCGCAGCGCCCCGGCATCGAGCGCGGCGCGAATCAGCTCGCCGGTGCCGTACGTGTGCGCGGCCATCGGGTCGCGATCGGCCTTCTGCACCAGCGACAACCCCGAAGCCGCCGACATCTCGATCACCGCGGTCTTGCCGCCGTCGAGCAGGCCCCACCGCGCCTGCACCGGCCGGCCCATCGCATCGGTGACCTGGGTGATGCGTTCTTCACCGTCGCCCGCGTTCAGCAACACGTCGACGGTGCCGGCCCCACCATCGGCCAGCGGCACCACGTCGACCTCGGCGTGGTCGTGCACGCTGGTGAAGCCGCGCATGATCGCCTGCCCCGCCTGCGAAGCAGTCAGTGTGCCTTTGAATTCCTGGGGGGCAATCAGCACTTTCAGCGTCATTGGCCGGGCGATGCAATCGGACTTCGGGCCCGGCAGTATAGACAGTGAACGATGCGCTTCCTGCTCAATCTGCTGTGGGCGATTTTGGGGGGTGGGTTGATTACCGCCGTCGAGTACCTGTTGGTCGGGCTGGTGTGCTGCCTGACCCTCGTCGGCATCCCGTTCGGGCTGCAGTGCTTCAAGCTCGCCGGGCTGGCGCTGTTCCCGTTCGGCAAAGACTTCAGCGCGGAAGGCAAAGGCGCGGTGAGCTTCGTCTTCAACATCGTCTGGCTGGTGTTCGCGGGAATCTGGATCTTCCTCACGCACCTGGTTCTGGCGGTGCCGCTGGCGTGCTCGATCATCGGCATTCCGTTCGCGTACCAGCACGTGAAGCTGGGGATGCTCGCCCTCGCGCCGTTCGGGGCGCGGATTCGCGAAGTGCCCTAAGGCGTCTTGGCGGTGACGACGTCGAGCCGGGCTTTCGCACCGGGCCAGACGATCAACGAGGTGCCGACCCGCATGCGTTTGGCGCCGCGTTCGAGCACTTCATTCCAGTTCTTCAGGTCGGTGATGGACACGTCGAAGCGCTGGCTGATGCTCCACAGCGTGTCGCCGCTGGCAACGCCGTAGGTGACCTTCGTCTTTCCGCCGACCTGGTCGACCGCGACGGTGCCCTGCGGCATCGCCTTGCCGGCCGTCGCGCCCGCGGGAACCTCTTCTTCGGGGCGCACGGCCGCGACGGTCTTGCGGGCGTGCGCCACCTGGCGTTCGAAGCTCGGGTCTGCTTTTCCGGCCTTCAACGCGCGCGCGGACGGCGTGGGGATGATCAGCTCGGAATTGACCTTGAGGCTCTTGGCCGACTTGAGCCCGTTCATCTTCAGAATCGCTTCCGCAGCCGAATGGTACGTCGTCGAAATCGCGGACAACGTGTCGCCCTTTTTCACCTTGTGGAACACGAAGTTGAGGCGTTCGCCCGGGGTGTACTTCGCGAAGTTCTCGGCGAAGAGCGCCGCCTGTGTCTTTGGAATCTTGACGACGTACGGCTCTTTCTCGGAAGCGGGCGGGGTGCACCAGCGCTTCACCTCGGGGTTGTAGAGCGCGAAGTCGTCGAGGCTGATGTTGGCCGCGCGGGCGAGCACGTCGACGTCGACCTGCGCCGTGAGCTTCACCTCTTCGTATTCCAGCGGCGCCTCGTACTGGAACTCGTCTTGCGAGAAGCCAAACGCCTCGGGGTGCTTGGCGACCAGCGCACACGCGATCAGCTTCGGCACGTAGTGCTTGGTCTCTTTCGCGAAGCCCTTCTTCGTCGCCTCGGACAAGACCCAGAAGTCGTTGGTCTTGAACGCGGTGACCATGCGGCGCACGCGGTTGCCTCCCGTGTTGTAGCCGGCCCACGCGAGGTACCAGTGGCCGAGGTCGCCATACAGCTGCCCCAGAAAACGGCCCGCGGCGTACGTCGACTTCACCGGGTCGCGGCGCTCGTCGACCCAGAAATCATTCTTCAGATCGAAGTCCTTCGCGGTGCCGGCGATGAACTGCCACGGCCCGACCGCAGACGCCCACGACTTCGCCTGCGTGTTGAAGCCCGACTCGATCATCGAGAGGTAGACGAGATCGCGCGGCAGCCCCTGGCTCTCGAGAATCGGCTGCATCAACGGCAGGTACCGGGTCGACCGCGACATCCACCGGCGGAACCACTTGCGGCCGGCGCCCTGGAAGAAGTGGATGTACTGGACGACCAGCGGCTGCATCTCGACGGGAATGTCGTAGCGGTCTTTCACCGACGCGACGTCGAAGCTGTTGATGTCGGTGACGGGCGCGAGGGCGAACGGCAGGTCGTCGCCGAAGTCGTCGGCCGCATCCAGCGACGATTCCAGGCGGGTGCGCACCGTGCTGCCGTAGCCGAGGTGCCGCAGGCTCAAGCGAAGCGAAAGGTCGCTGCGCGGCGAAGGCTCGATGGTGGTCTCTTCGAGCGCCCGCATCTCTTCGAGCTCGGTGGTGGGCGGCTCGTCGGCCTCGGGCGCCGCAGCGGCCGGCACGATCGCCGTTTCGGCCTGCACCACCCGCATTCCCGCGGGCGGCGGAGGCATCGGCAAATCGAGGCTGGCGAGCAGGAGGGCGAGAGGGAAAAGCAAGGGGTCCTCGAGTATGAACGCGCCTGGAACGCGGTCAATTCCGTCGGGGCTTCTTCGCTGGAGTCGACAAGCTCTGTCCATGCCCCGGCCCCAGAATCTTCGCCACGTACGTGTCGAAGACGAAGTGCGGCGAGTTCTCGGCGTCGTGGCAACCCAGGCAGGCCTTCGGCTTGTTGCCCTTGTCGATGTTGTCGTCGGAAGCGTCGGCGACGTGCAGCGAGCCCGGCCCGTGGCACGACTCACAGCCGACGTGGTCTCGGCCGGCGACGCGATCGATGCGGCACGTGCCACCCGGTTGCTGCCAGCCCGTCACATGGCAACCGATGCAGTCGAGGTGGTGGTTCTTCCCGACCTTCTCGAGCGTCGGGTACGCCTCGGCGTGCTTCGACGTCTTCCAGCTGTCGAACGCCTCTTCGTGGCAGTCGAGACACGCGGCGTTTCCGACGTAGCCGGCTTTTCCCTTCTCGGGCACGGGGCAGTCTTTGCCGTGTTCCTTCGCGTACTGCAGGTTGAGTTGCCCGACGTCGCGGTCGTAGCCCGTGACCAGCTCGACGGCGGCGGGCAGCGTCGGGAAGGTGGCCTCGATGGGGATGAAGCGCACCGCGAAGACGTTCTTGCCCGCGGGCTCGGGAAGCCTGGCGGCCGCGAGCGCTTCCCGGCGCCCGATCACCTCTTCTAGCTTCGCCTTTCGCAAGGCCTTCAGCTGTTCGGCGAGCATCGGCTCGTTGACCTGCGCGCGAAGCAGCTCGATGCGTTGGTCGAGCGCGGCGAGCTCACGTTCGGCGTCGGCGGCGCCGCGCAGCAACTCGAACTTCGCCGCGTTGTCGTTCACGGTGAGCTCGATCGTCAGCAGCGTGCGCCCCTTGCTCTGGATCTGCGCGATCGGCGTGGCGCCGCGAACCAGCTTGCTCGCCTCGCTCGAGAACTCGTCTTTGCTGCGGGTGGCGATCGCGAAGTCGACGGGCAACGCGCCCGCCTTGCTGACGGCATCGAAGGGCAGCTGGATGAGGGCGAGGACGAAGGACGCTCCGGCCGAACGGGCGGCGGCGGCGCGCACGGCGACCTGATCGATCGTGTCCGCGTTGATGACCGCAGCCTTCGAGCCGCCGCCCAGGTCGAGCAGCTGCAGCTGCGACGGCGGCAGCTCCGGCAGGCCGAGCGCCGTACGGAAGGCGGGACCCCGCGCGTCATCGAGCGGGCCGACGGCGCGCGACTGCAGGCCCATGAGCTTGAACGCGTCAGCCAGCGCGCGGGCCTTCCTTTCCTGCTGCGGCACGGCGTCGGCGGGCACAGCGGTCGTGCCGAACAGGGCGTCACCCGAGTCGATGAAGAACACCGGCTCGCCCGTCTTGCGCGCCTCGACGACCTGAAACGCGGTGCGGGCGATGCCGCCGCGCATGTTCTCGGAACAGCCGCACGGGCCCAGGTACCCCTTGAGCTCGGCGGTGACGAAGAGCCGCGCGTGGCGAACCGCAGGCGCGGCCCGCACTTCCTTCTCGCGCGTCGCGCAGCCCAGCAGCGCCCCGAACAGGGCGATTGCCAGCAGCGGTTTCACCAGAGAATCGAAGACACCAGCTCGTCGACCTTTTCGCCCAGCGCCTCGAGCCCATTCGCTTTCGAGAGGAACCCGTCGGCGCCGACCTGTTCGGCCAGCTTCTCGAGCTCGTCGTCATTCAGCGAAGAAAAGAGGACGATCGGGATGTCCTGCGTGCCGTACTCGTTCTTCAGCGTGCGGCAGATGTCGGTGCCCTTCGCTTCGGGCATGTGGATGTCGGTCAGGATCAGGTGCGGGCGAAACGCCTTCAGCAGCTTTTCGAATTCCTGCAGCGTGGACGCGGCTTCGACTTCGTATCCCCGCGCCTCGAGCACGGATTTTTCCATCACGAGGGTGATCTCACTGTCGTCGATGATCAGGATTTTGCGGCGTTCCACGGGGCCGGCACGTGTAACAAACCGCGCGCATTTGCAACACACCGTTGGTAAGGCTTTCGCCCGTGAGCGTTCAGTGGGGCCCGTTGATGGTGTGGCAATGGCTCGCGGCGGTCGCCGTTTTCGTCGGCTCGGCCACGGTCGCGCTGATTCTGCAGTGGGTCGTGATCACGCTGGGCGGCCGGCTCGCGAGCCGAACGCCGTCCATCTGGGACGACCACCTCGTCCAGTCGGTGAAGGGGCCGCTGGGGCTCGTCACGTGGGCGCTGCTGCTCAACGCGTCGGCGGTGGTCGCGAACCTTCCCGAGGTAGGCGGCTACAAAAATCTGTTCGTACGGTCGCTGACCATCATCGGCGTCGTCTGGTTTGCCCTGCGGCTGTTGAAGCTGGTGACGATCTGGGTCGGCGGGCGCGACGCCGAGCCGGGTGGGCGGTACCGCAGCATTCGCACGCAGTTCGAGTTCACGCGCCGGCTGCTCGAGTTCGGGATCTGGTTCATCGGCTCGGCGATCTTCCTGCTGCAGTTCGACGTGGTGCGAAACGTCGGCGTGTCACTGCTGGCCTCCGCGGGCATCGGGGCCGTCGTCCTCGGCCTCGCCGCGCAGAAGTCGTTTGCGAGCCTCTTCGCCGGCATTCAGCTGTCGATCACGCAGCCCATTCGCATCGGCGACGCGGTGGTGATCGAGAAGGAATACGGCACGGTCGCCGAGATTCGCTTCACGTACGTCGTGGTGAGCACGTGGGACAACCGGCGGCTGATCGTCCCCATCGCCTACTTCCTCGACAAGACCTTCGAGAACTGGTCGCTGGCCGAGAGCACCATGCTGAGCACGGTGATCTTGAAGGTCGACTTCACCGCCGACGTCGACGCCTTCCGCACGGAAATCAGCCGGCTGCTCACCGACGAACGGGCGATCGCGATGTGGGACGGGAAGACGTCGTCCGTGCACGTCACCGATGCGGACGACAAGACGATGACGGTGCGGGTGCTGGTGGGCGCCTCGGATCCTGATCGCGCCTTCGACCTGCGCTGCCTCATTCGCGAAGGGCTGATTCGCTTTCTGGCAAGTCACCCGCACTGGCTTCCCCGGGCTAGAAGCGAGACCTTGCCCACTGGGCCCATTCTTGAATAACGGCAGGCGTCTGCCGTCTGATGCAGCGGAGGTTTCGCCAATGAGAAGGACGCTGGCCATCGCAGTGCTTTTCACCGCCCTGGGCGCCTACGCACAGGAAGGTGGACGCACCGACGGCGCCGAAGGTTCCGAGCAGGGAAAAGGGGGCTACGACAAGCCGTCGGGAAGCAGCCGCCTGTCGCTGGTCGTGAACTGGGGCGCGGAAGTTCCCATCGGCCTTACTCCGCCCTTGAGCGGCTCTTCGGCGCGCAACGGCCCGCCGCTGTACCTGGGCGGCACGTTCTCGGTGTGGATGTATCCGTGGTTCCTGCTCGACGTGCACGGCAGCTACGGGTTCAACACGGGGCGCACGAACATCCTCGTCGGGCCGCGGTTCCGCACGGCGACCTGGCCCGTCAGCGCCTCGCTGGGCCTTCGCGCGGGCGCCATCTACGACCCGACGGTCGGCCTGCGCTTTGGCCTGTCGCCGGTGGCCAGCGTCGAGATGATCTTCATCAAGCACCTGCTGGTCGGCCTCGACGGCAGCTTCGACATCCCTATCGCCGGCAACGGCTCGGCCCTTCGCATCGGCCTGGTCGCCGGGTGGCGGTTCTAAAGTCATGCTCGCTCCGGTGCTCTTGATGGTGTTGACGCAGGTGGCGCCGTCGCTGCCGCGGCCGCCTGCCTTTCCGCAGGGCCGGGTCGAGACGATCAATGTCGTGAGCTGGAACAGCAACGATCTGCCCAAGGTGTTCGAAAGATCTGAGCAGCTGCCCCTGTCGGACGACGAGCTGGTGAAGCTGGCGAAGGCCGGCTTCGACGCCCCCGACCTGGTGAAGATGATTCAAGAACGCCGCTGCGCCTGCGATGCCAGCGCCGACGGCCTGATTCGCTTGAAGAAGGAAGGCGTGCCGAAGGAAGTGATCAACGCGGTGTCGCTGCACGGCCTCAAGCCCAACCGTTCGCTGGTGCTGCAGCTGACGATGGACTTCACCGGCGAAGGCCGCGAGGCGCGCAACAGCTTCCTCTACGTCTTCATCGATGACGGTGGCATCACGCGCGTCTTCTCGGCGAACCTCAACGACTTCCTGTCGCGCAACAACCCGTACGACGTGATGACCGACAGGTCGGATCTGCTGATTACGAAAAAGGTGCGCCGGATCCAGATGGCCGGCGAGGTGCCGTTGAAGACCTACGGCGCCCACCAGGTGCTCGTCGCCACCAGCGCGAACCCGGCGATCACCCACCCGTCGCAGCTGAACGACAACGAGCGCCGCACCGCGCAGAGCTACACCCTCGACTACCCCCGCGCGTCGCTGCAGAGCGTCTGCCGCCTCACCGCAGGGTACAAACGCGACGCACTGCTGACCTACCAATGGCGGTACATGGGCAGCCGCTTCGAGTGCGAGTGGAACTGAACATGGAGACCACAATGACGAGCCGCACCCTGATCTTCCTCGCCGTCCTCGCCCTGTCGGCGTGCACCGGCCCGCGCGCGTACACCCGCGGCACCTACGAAGATCCGAACGTGATCGAGATGCTGTCGGACAAGTTCAACGAAAACGATCTGCAGCTGATCGCGAAGAAGATGGCGGACTCGATGGGCGCCGCCGCTGCCAGCTTCGCGCCTCCGCCGGCGAGGCCGCTGGTCGTCATCCGCACGTTTAAGAACTCGACCAGCGAGCACATCGACATGAAGTCCCTGCAGGACAAGATCTTCGTCGCGCTCTCGAAGACGGGGAAGTTCACCTTCCAGGACGTCGCGGCGCGCAAGGACGTGGCGGAAGAGTACGAGTACCAGGGCAGCGGCTACGTCGACGCCGACAAGGCGAAGGGCCCGGGCCAGCAGGCCGCCGCGGATTACGTGCTCACGGGCGAGGTCAGCTCGATCATTCAGGAAGTCGGTGACGACAAGCTCGTCTATTACAAGATGACCTCGAAGCTGACGAACCTGCGCAGCGGCGTCATCGAGTGGACGGACGAAAAAGAGCTGCGCAAGAAGTTCGAGAAGCAGGGCGTGAGCTGGTGATCGTTTGTTCCGGCTGCTTCTCATCGCGGCCGTCGCCCTCTCGGGCTGTGCCCACTACGTCGACGCCACGAAAGACGTGCGGGCGGCGTACGAGGCCTATGACGCCCCGAAGGCGCTGAAGCTTCTCGACGACAGGTACGGCGAGAAAGACGGGCCTGATCGGCTGTTGGTGCTGCTCGACAAGGGCATGGTGCTGCACGCGGCAGGTCGGTGGGCTGAATCGCGCGACGTGCTCGCGAAGGCCGACGAGCTCGCGCAGAAGCTCGACTTCACCTCGGTGTCGGAAGAAACGGGCGCGCTGCTGGGCAACGAGACGGTGCGCGTCTACCGCGGCGAAGACTTTGAGAAGCTGATGATCAGCGTGCTTCAGGCGCTGAACTACGCCGCGATGGGCGACGACGAAGGCGCGCTGGTCGAGATTCGCCGCTGCAACGAAAGGCTCGAAAAGATGAAGGCGCAGAACAAGCCGTACGAGCAGCTGGCGATCGCCCGGTACCTCAGCGGCATGCTCTACGAAGATCAGCGCGCCTGGGATTCAGCGGCGATCGACTACGTGGCCGCGGCCGAGCTGCAGCCGGCCCTGGGGGTGCTGAACGAGGCGACGCTGCGGCTCACGAAGAAGACCGAACGGGTCGACATCTACCGGCGCATGGCGTCGAAGTTTCCGGGGGTGGAAGTCGTCGAGCCATCGGCGGCCGACGGGCAAGTCGCGGTGGTGATCGAAGCCGGCGAGGCGCCGCGGAAAGAACAGGGCAAGGCGACGGGGGGGCCGGCGACGTTCGTGGCGGTGCCCGTGTACAACCAGCGCCAGGTGCCGGTGCCGGCGGCAGTGGTGAATTTCGGCACGGGTGAGATCCGCGCTGTCCCGGTGACGTCGATGGACAAGGTCGCCAAGCTCCACCTCGAAGACCGCATCGGGAAGTTGGTGGCGAAGTCGCTGGCCAGCGCGGGCTTGAAGGCGGGCGTGGCGGCCGGGGTCGGGGCACTCGCCAAAAGTCCCGAGCTCGGGCTGCTGGCGTTCACCGCGCTGTCGCTGACGCAGGAAGCCGACACCCGGTCGTGGCTGTCGCTGCCGGCCGAGTTTCAGATTGCGCGCGCGCGGCTGCCGGCGGGGAAGCAGAAGCTGACCGTCGTGTATCGAGGGCGGCGCACCGAGCACGAGGTGGACGTCGCGCCGGGCCGGCTGAAGGTGGTCGTGCTGCGCCGGTACTGATGGCTCGGGGGCAGGCCTACCCAGCTGCTGCGGCGGCCTGCTCTTCGCGGCGCGCGGGCGCATTCGCGAGGCACGCCATCACGGCCTGAATCAACACTTCCGGGTTGACGGGCTTCTGCACGAGATCGGAAGCCCCTGAATCGGGGGCGAGCTCGCCGGTGCCGAGCAGCACGAAGGGGATCTTCGCTTGATCGTGTGACAGCTGCTGACAGATGCGTGCGCCGCCGTAACCTGCCAGCTCGGCGTCCGACACGATGCAGTCGGGGTTGGGAGCGCGGCCATTCGAGAACCGGGCGAGCTCGAGGTAGTCACAGAGCCCGAGGCCATCGCGAACCGCAATGACCTGGTAGCCATGCACCCTCAACGCGCGGGCGAGCTGTTCGCGCAGAATGAGATCTTCCTCGGCGAGCAATACGAGCTGGGTCATGTGCGGATCTCTGGGGTGAAGGGTGTGTGACAATCGCGGTGCATTCGATGTGCCCCGCGACGTCCCCTCGACCGAACCGCCCATGTCAGAGGCAGGACGCCCCAACACGACAAAACTGCTGCAACTATTTGGTCGCAGTCTTGAGCATCTTCATGAACTCCGCCCGCGCCGATTCCACGGTCTTTGCGGGGCCCGTCAGCTTGAAGAACACGTTGCCCTTGGGCCCTTCGATGATGGCGCCCAGCAGCTTGTACCCGGCCTTCGGCGTCTTGGGACCCATCGGCCCGCCCATCGAGCTCGCGAAGGTGCCGTCGACTTCGATGGTGGTGACGTCGAAGCCCGCGATCTTCTCTTTCTTCCGAATCGGAGTGCCCTTCGCGTTCTCGAACTGGCTCACCCAGCGATCGACGTTGGCGTCGACGCCGCCGCCCTGGCCTTCCCCGAAGTAGAAGACGCCACATTCGGCGCCGTCGGTGTCGCCCTTCGCCGGGGCCACGAGGTACGTCGCCGCCCGCATCTGCCGCGGAGCGTCCGCCTTCCACACCGCCGGCTGCGTCCAGCTGATGCCCCCGGCCGAATCGGCGAGCGCAGGCACTGCAATCAACATCGAGACGAGAAGGGTTTTCATGGCGCGGACCCTACCAGCTTCAAAACGTGCGCAAAGTGGGCGTCGGACACCGGCTGCACCGACAGCCGCGAGCCCTTCGCGAGCAGCGGCATCTTCGCCAGCGCCTTCTCGGCCTTCAGCAGGTCCAGCGGCAACACCTTTCGAAACTGCCTCACGAAGCCCACTTCGATCATCCGCCACCGCGGGTCCGCCTCGTCGCTGGTCGCGTCGTAGTACTCGGACTTCTTGTCGAACTGCGAAGGGTCCGGCAGGTCCACCCGCAGGACTTTTGCGAGGCCGGCGATGCCCGACGGCTTCGAGTTCGAGTGGTAGAAAAGCGCGAGGTCGCCGGGCTTCATCTTGTCTCGCATCAGGTTGCGCGCCTCGTAGTTCCGGACGCCTTCCCACGTCGTCTTCTGATCGCGCTTCAGGTCGGCAATCGAGAACACGTCCTCTTCGCTCTTGATCAGCCAGTGGCTCATTTGGGTTTCTTTGGATGACTGCGGGCGTGGCGGCCCAGCGGTTTCCCTTCAGGGCGCGGCTCGACGGCTTGAGGCGGCCCGGGGTCCGACTGCCGCGCCTTCTCGGCCGCGATCGCTTCCTTGAACACCCTGGTGTCGCGCGGCACTTCGGCGCGGGGCACGGGGGCGCGGGTCAGCTTCTCGATCGCCGCCAGCATTTCCGCATCTTCCGGCGCCGCGAACGACGACGCCCGGCCCGTTGCCTGCGCGCGCGCGGTGCGGCCAACCCGGTGCACGTAGTCTTCCGGCACGTGCGGCAGGTCGTAGTTCACCACGTGGCCGATGCCCGCGACGTCGATGCCGCGCGCCGCGATGTCGGTCGCAATCAGCACCCGGAACCGCCCGGCGCGAAACCCTTCGAGCGCGAACTTCCGCTGCGGCTGCGAACGGTCGGCGTGAATCCGTTCGACCTTGTGGTCCGCACGCAGCAGCGCCTTCGTCAGCTTGTCCGCCTTGCGCCGCGTGCGCGTGAAGACCAGCGTGCTCTCTTCGCCCTGCGCCAGCAGCGTCAACAGCAGCGCCGTCTTCTCGTGCTGTTGCACCTCGAACACCACCTGCTCGGCCTGCGCCGCCGTGGTTCCGCTGGCCGCGACCTCGACGCGCACCGGGTCTCGCAGCGCGACCTTCGCGAACGCCTCGACCTCGGCGCCCATCGTCGCGCTGAACAACATCGACTGCCGCTGCTTCGGCACGCGCGCCAGCACGCGGGTCAGCTGCGGCTTGAAGCCCATGTCGAGCATGCGGTCGGCCTCGTCGAGCACCAGCACCTCGACGTTCGCCAGCGAAATGGTGCCGCGCTGCAGGTGGTCGACGAGGCGGCCCGGCGTGGCGACCACGAGGTTCGCGCGCTTCAATTCTTCGATCTGTTCGGCGGGGTCATCACCGCCCGTCACCGCGACCACCGACAGCCCGCGCGCGCCGGCGAACCGCTGCGCATGCCGCTGAATCTGCACCGCGAGCTCGCGCGTCGGAGCCAGGACCAGCGCCACGATTCCCTTCTTCCCCGAAAGCCTGTCGACGATGGGCAGCACGAACGCCGCCGTCTTGCCGGTGCCCGTTTCGGCGCACGCGATCACGTCCTTGCCCGCCAGCGCCGGAGGAATCGCCTGCTGCTGCACCGGGGTGGGGTGGGTGTAGCCCGCCCGTTCAATCGCCCGCTGGCTCGCGGGGGTCAGGCCAAGTGCGTCGAAGGCTGGGCCTTTGGAGCTCATGGCCTTCCCTTACCCCGTCTTGGCGGCGCGCGAGGGTCGGCATTAGCCTTGGGCTTCAATGAAGCGCATCTTCCGCCCCCAGCCTTTCCTGGGCGTCGCGATGGCCCTCGCGGCGGTCTTCTGGATTTCGGTGCTGGCGTTTCTGGTCGTCAACCCGACCGTGCCGCTGAAGACGTTCGCGTCGACGGGCTTCTTCGTCATCCTCTTCGTCG
>JAYUXE010000349.1:0-2119 GCA_043753165.1 Archangiaceae bacterium
CGCTGATTCGCCGCGACCCTGCCGCTGCATCGCTGGGAGACAACGACACAGGCGCCGCCGCCGGCGCCACTTCGAAAGAGCTGTTCGGCGAGTACCCCGCCGGGGCCGGGGCCGGAGACGGCGTCGGGTCCGCGGAGGCCGGCCGAACGTCTTCGGCCTCCAGCGCCCGCCGGCGGGCTTCGTTCAGGTCGGTGTGCGGGGAATTTCTCGAAATCGGGTCCATGCCACGAGGACGATGGCCGTTGGCCAAACGTGCGGGAAAAGATTCGAACGGCTTTTTTCCCGTGCGTGTGCGCCCATCGTGACGGCAGCGCAGCTGATACACAGAGATGCAATGCCCTGGAGCTACAGCGGAGTGGGGTTGAAAGCGCTCGGCGATTCGTTGCGCGACACCGGCCAATACGACGCGGTGATGGCGAAGACGCAACCTGCGACCCAGGACGCCCTGGCAAGGCCGTCCGTGTCCAAGTGGCACGACGGCCGGATTATCCTCGACCTCACGACGGCCATGGACCAGGTCCTTGGCGCCGAGGCCGTCGAGCGCGTGTACTACCAGCACGTCCGGCGCTCGATTGGCCCGCTCATGATGCCCTTCGTGAAGGTCGTGCTGCTCTTGTCGGGGCGAGACCCGTCGACGGTATTTTCCCGCTTCGAAGGGCTGATGGGCTCGATGGTCCGAGGGGTGGGGTCCGTTTGGGAACAGACGTCACCGCTCACCGGGGTGCTGAAGCTGCGCCATGATGAAGTCGTGCAGCTCTCGTCGTTTCGTGCGTGGCAGGGCGTGACCCGGTACACGTTTGAAATCTGCGAAGTCGAAGGGCAGATGCGGCCGCGGCTCGACGAATTCAACGCTCGTGACCTGGTGTGGGACGTGTCGTGGCGTCGCTTGTGATTGGCCTCGGCGCCGCGCCGAAGGGCTCCATCACGTGAAGCGGCTGGCGGGCCTCTTCCTCGTCACCGTCGCCACGCTGATTCTCGAGATTCTCGACTCGCGGCTCTTGTCCGCGCTGACGTGGTACCACCTCGCGTTCTTCGCCGTGTCGCTGGCGATGCTCGGCATGGCGGCCGGCGCGGTGTTCGTGTTTCTCGGAGGAGACAAGTTCGAGAACGACGCCGCGCTCGCCGCGTTGCCCCGCTACACACGCTGGCTCGCAATCTCGATGCCGGCGACGCACCTGCTCAACCTCGTCATCCCGATTCCCACCCTCGAGACGTTCAGCGGCATGGAGCTCGCCGCGCTCACCTTCTCGACCCTGGCGCTCGGGCTTCCTTTCTTTCTCTCGGGCGTCGTCGTCACCCTCGCGCTCACCCGCACCAAAGGCGACATCGGCCGGCTCTACGCCGCCGACCTCGTCGGAGCCTCACTCGGCTGTCTGCTCGTCATCCCGCTGCTCGCCGCGACCAACCTCACTTCGGCCGTCTTCATCGCGGCCGCCATCGCCGCGCTCGCCGCCTGGTGCTTCGGAGCGACCCGTTCGACCCTCGTCCTCGCCGGCGTGCTCTTCCTCATCGCCGGCATCAACACCGCCGTCCCGCAAGGCCTCGGCGTCGTCTACTCGAAGAACCGCAACCTGCGCACCGCGCTGAACGTCGGCTGGTCCGCGTGGAACACGCACTCGTACGTCATCATCACGCGCCCGCAGCTCGGCGCCGCCTACTACTGGGGCGCTGGCAAAGGCACCGAGAACTTCGAAGCGACCTCGTCGATCGTGTTGATTGATGGAGAAGCCGGCACGCCGATTACGAAGTGGGACGGGGATGCGGCGTCACTCGACTGGGTTTCCTACGACGTGACCGCGTTGCCGTACCACCTGCGCCACGGCTCGGTCGGCATCATCGGCGTCGGCGGCGGCCGCGACGTGCTCGCCGCGCTCTGGGGCCGCAACTCGCCCATCACCGGCATCGAAATCAACGACAGCCTGCTGCGCGCGCTTCAGGGGCCGTACCGTGAGTTCGCACACCTGGCAGATCATCCCGGCGTCGAGCTCATTCACGGCGAAGCGCGTTCCGTGCTCAGCCGAACCGACAAGACCTTCGACGTGCTGCAGATGTCGCTCATCGACACGTGGGCCGCGACCGGGGCAGGCGCATTCACGCTTTCAGAAAACGGGCTCTACAC
>JAYUXE010000350.1:0-2118 GCA_043753165.1 Archangiaceae bacterium
GGGCTGTTCGCGGTTTGCCGAAATAGGGAACGGGCAGTGAATGCTCCACCGCTCAGCGGATTCGGTTGCGTGCCTTCACTGGCACGCGGAAGGCTTCAGCCCCGTTACATGTCAGACCCTACTGATAAGGTGTTCAGTATAGACTGAACGCGCGGTCAGGAGGCTCAAACCCATGTTGCTGTCGCTGAGATTGTCGAACTTCGCGGTGATTGAAGAGGCCGAGGTCGCCTTCGGGCCGGGCCTCACGGTGCTCACGGGTGAGACGGGGGCGGGCAAGTCGATGTTGATCGACGCGCTCGCGCTGCTGTCTGGCGCGCGGGCCGATGGGGAAGTCGTCCGTTCCGGCGCCGACGAGGCGGTGGTCGAAGGCGTCTTCCAACGCACGGCGCCAATGGAAGCGCGGCTCGCCGAGCTTGGCCTGCCCGACCTGGGCGCTGAGGTCAGCGTTCGAAGGCTCATCGGCCGCAACGGCCGCGGCAAAGCGCACGTCAACGGGGCGCTGGTCGCGGTTGGAGTCCTCAACCGCCTCATGCACGGCCTCGTCGACGTCGCCGGGCAGCACGAACACTTCGCGCTCTTCGATGCGGCCCGGCACCTGGGCCTGCTCGATCGGCTGGGCGGCGAGTGGGTCACCCGCGCTGCGTCGAAGTACGGCGAATCCTACGCCGCGCTCCAGCAGCTCGACCGCGAGCTCGTCGCGCTGGGCGGCGACGAGGCGCAGGTGCAGGTGCGCGCCGACTTCTTGAAGTTCCAGTTGGAAGAGATCGACAAGGTCGCTCCGAAGCCCGGTGAAGACGTGAAGCTCGAGGCCGAGCAGCGGCGCCTGCGCGCGAGTCAGCGGCTGCGGCAGCTGGCGGCGCTCGCCGAAGAGCTCGTCTCGACCCGGGAGGCGTCGGCCCTGGAGCTGACGGGCAGGGCGCTGGTCGCCGTCACCGATGCCGAAAAGATCGACCCCGGCCTTCAAGGGCCTCGCGAAAGGCTCGTCGCCGCGCAGGCCGAGCTCGAAGAATCTGCCCGTGGGCTTTCGCGCTACCTCAGCACCCTCGAGGCCGACCCCGGGCGGCTGGCAGAGCTCGATGATCGCCTCGATGCGCTGCGCAGGTTGTCGCGGAAGCACGCCGCTCCACTCGAAGGGGTGCTCGCCCGCCGCGATGCGCTCGCGGCCGAGCTCGAGGCGCTGTTGAACCGGGCTGAACGCCGTGCAGTGCTGGAACAGCTGAAGGCGAAGGCCCTGGTCGAGGCCTCGGCATGTGCGGCGTCGCTCAGCGCGGCCCGGAAGACTGCCGGCTCGGCGCTGGTCGAGGCGGTGGGTGAACGCTTGAAGAAGCTCGCGATGGCGAAGGCGCGCTTCGCGGTGCAGATCGACGTTCAGCCGCTCGCGCCTTCTGGGGCCGATGCGGTCGAGCTCTTGTTCAGCGCGAACGTCGGTGAGCCGCTGCGCCCGCTGGCGAAGGTGGCCTCTGGCGGTGAAGCGTCGCGGGTGATGCTGGCGATCAAAGCGGCACTGGCAGAATCGGACGAGTGCGGGTGTACGGTCTTCGATGAAGCAGACGCCGGCGTCGGTGGAGCCGTGGCCGACGTGGTGGGCCGCTTGATCAAGGACGTGAGCCGTCACCGCCAGGTGCTCTGCATCACGCACCTGCCTCAGGTCGCCGCCCACGCGGACGCGCACCTCAAGGTCGAAAAGACGGACAGCCGCGGTCGAACCCACGCGCAGGTCTGTGAGTTGGCCGAAGGCAGCGAACGTGCGGGTGAGCTGGCCCGCATGCTCTCGGGTGTCGAGATCACCCCTGAGGCGTTGTCTGCCGCCGAGGCGCTGCTGAGATCTGCGAATCGGGTCGTGACGCGCGTGAGCCGCGCCCGCGCAAGAAAAGAGATTCGTCGCACCGCGTGAGAAGTTGTGTTGCTGGCTGGGGAAGCGTCGCCTACCATTCGCGACCGTGTCACGGATCGATGGGGCCTCACGAATGAAGGCGATCTCGTCGGGTCTCACCGACGTCGGCAGAAAGCGCAACCACAACGAAGACAGCTTCCTCATCGATGAGGAGCTTCAACTCTTCGTGGTGGCTGACGGCATGGGTGGCCACGCAGGCGGTGGCACGGCCTCGCGCATCGCGG
>JAYUXE010000351.1:0-11361 GCA_043753165.1 Archangiaceae bacterium
TTTGCCGAACGGCTGCCGGCGCTGGTGATTCTCGACATCACCATGCCTCGGATGGACGGCCTGGAGCTCTGCCGGAAAGTGCGCGCTCGCAGCGAGACGCTGCCGATCATCTTTCTCACCTCGCGGTCGGACGAGGTCGATCTGATCACCGGTCTCGAATCGGGCGCCGACGACTACCTGGTCAAGCCCTTCAGCACCCGCGAGCTGGTGGCGCGCATCCGGGCGATCGGCCGGCGGCTGGGCGCTGCGCCGCAATTGGAACCGGCTGCCAACGCCGTCACCCTCGGGCCGCTGACGATCGACTCCGGCCGCTTCGAAGTGCGGTGGAAAGGGACGCCGGCCCAGCTCACCCGCTCGGAGTTCCTCGTCCTCGCCGCGCTCGTGAACCAGCCGGGCTTCGTGCTCAGCCGCGATCGCCTCATCGATCTCGCGCGTGGCCGAGACGTCGTCATCACCGAACGCACCGTCGACACGTTCATCAAGCGCATCCGTCAAAAGCTGACCGCGATCGACGCGAAGTTCGACGGCATCGAAACGGTGATTGGCGTGGGCTACCGGTACCGGGCCTGATGCGCAGCGTCCGCGTCCTCATCGTCGCGGTCACGCTGCTGCTGGTCTTGCTGCCCTTCGTCTTTCTCGGCATCGCGTTCATCTACGAGAAGTCGCTGATCTCAGAAGACGAAGTGCGCCTGGCGCGCGTGCTCGACCAGGCCCTTGATTCCAAAGACTGGAACGCCCTGGGCACGAAGGAACACGCCTGGCTTCGGCGCCTCGCCGCCGACGGAACGGTGTTGACCGACTCGGGCACGTCGCGAACCGCCTTGAGCAGCTCGGCGATCGGCGGTTTCTTCGAACGCCTCTTCACGTCCCTGGGCGCGGCGATTCCGTCAGAGACGCTGATCGACATCGAGGCACAACAGGGCCGCCCCGCGGGAACCTCGAACTCGCCTTCCGGCCAGACGGTGGTGGTCGCGCTGACGAAGCACCTGCCAGATGGCTCGAGCCTCTACGCGACGACGGCGAACCACCGCGGCGTGCGCCAGCTGCTGCTCGCGCGAAACCAGCTGCTGAAGCTCGTGCTCTACCAATCCGCCTTCGCCCTGCTGGTCGCCGTCTTGCTCGGCCGCTGGCTCGTGCGCCCGCTGGAGTCACTGGCCGCCGGGGCACGGCGGTTTCCTCAAGCGCCGCTGGCCGACGAAGCACTGCTGCGACGCCGCGACGAGCTCGGCCAGGTGGCGCGCGCATTCAACGAGATGGCGCAGAACCTCGAGGCGCGGCGGGAAGGCACCGTTCGGCTCGCGGCCGACATCGCGCACGAGCTGAAGAACCCGCTGGCCACCATCGCCGCTGCGTCAGAATTGTTCGCGTTCACCGCGAATCCCACTGCGCAGAAACGTGAAGCCACGCACGCGACAATCGCGGAAGCGGTGCGCCGGCTCGCCGTGACGACGGAAGCCCTGCTGGCCGAAGTGAAGCTCGAGAGCGCGCTGGCCGGTGCGAAGCGCGACTCGGTCGACTACGCGGCCTGGCTCGGCGCACTGCTGGACGGCTATCGCAGCGATCCGCAGCACGCGGGCTGGACCTTCGCGCTCGAAGCCTCACCGGCAATTGGCACCGTCTCGATCGACGCCGACGCGTGGGCCCGCCTCGTCCGCAACCTGCTCGACAACGCGCGCGTGCAGCCATCGACCTCACGGGCCCTGCGCATCACGGTGGCGAGATCGCCCGACGGCGTCACCACCGACGTGACGGACTTCGGCCCGGGCGTGTCAGAAGGAAACCGCGAGAAGATCTTCCAGCGGTTCTTCACGCTGCGGCCAGAAGGCGCTGCAGGGGGTACCGGCCTGGGCCTGTCGATCGTCGACGCCGTGGCCCGCGCGCACGGTGGCAAGGTCGAGCTGCTGCCCGGCGAGTCCGGCAAAGGCGCGACCTTCCGCGTTCTTCTTCCCTAGCCACACGGTTGCCACACGCAGTCCTCCACCTGTCCTCGCCGCCTGCGTGAGGGTGCCATCGCCCCTTGTGATTCTCATCTCCAGTTCACAAGGAGGCAGTGCACATGGAAGTGGAGACGACGCGGGTGATGGAAGCGAAGAAGGTCGAGCCGATGGTGCTGCGGTTCGTCGGTTCGGCGCTGCTGATGGTCGCCGGTTTCTTCGTCTGGCAAGAGCTTCACGTCGAGAGCGAGGTGCTCGTCATCGTCGGGGCTGTGCTCACGGCTTTGATTGCCTGGTTCACCTCGCGCAAGGGCGTCGCGCTGGTTGGCCCGTTGCTGCTCGCCGCGACGAGTGGGGTCGCGGGCTTCTGGTACGCCGCGAACAAAGAGCCGGTGCTGTTGATCGCGATGGGCCTCGCGTTTGCGGCGTCGATGGCGCTCGCGCTGGCGAGCCTGAAAGAACGCCGCCGCGACAACGCAGGTGATCGCCTGCACCGCATGGTGACGTGGATCGCGATGGCGGGCTCGGGAATCATCGGCTCGTTCGCGGCGTACTTTCAAATCTTCGACGCGTCCGAGAGCAACGGCCTCGGCGACTTCGTGGCGCGCCGCGCGATCTTGAGCCTGTTCTGGCTGACCTCGGGCACGGCGCTGGTGCTGTTCGGCCGGCTGCGTCAGGCGACCGAAGCCCGGGATGCGGGCTTCGTCGTGCTGGCGGCTGCCGTGGCGAAGCTGATGATCTACGACACGACGCACACCGACGGCGTGGTGCGCATCGCGGCCCTGGCGATCGGCGGTGCGGTGCTGTTGGGCGCGAGCTTCATCGGGCGCCGCCAGTGGGTGCAGTCATGAGCGCGATCCTCGCCGCGATTCTCGCTGCGACCGGCCCGTGCTTCATCGCGAGTGACGCGACCCCGGGGTGGAAGCACGTGACGTTGCCGGGCGATGCGTATGCGCTGGCGGCTCCGGACGATGTGGATCAGTTCCGGGCAAACGAGCCGGTGACGATCATCGACGCGCACGAGGCGATGTTCCTCGCCGGCCGGGACGAAGGCGCGGGCATCACTGCGTTCGACTTTCGCCTCGGCGAGGGCAGCCGTTCATTGGACGTGCGGTTCACCGAGTCGCTGCAGGGGGCGAAGGTCGACGTGACGGCGTACGGCGAGCTGGGAAGCATGACGCTGATGCGCGAGCAGCGAATCGGGGCCGCGAAGCTGGCGCTGACCTGGGGTCCAAACGACGTGCAGTCGGTGATCGTCCGCGTCCACCACCACCTGCGCAAAGAGCCCGTGCTCGAAGGGTGGAAGAGCGTGCGGCGCGTGGCGAGCGCGCGCGTCGCAGCGTCCGAGGCGTTCAAGCTCGATCGTTCGCTGTACTACCGGCAGCCGGCCGGGCCCGCGGTGCTGCTCTGCCATGATCCGGATCGCGAGCTGAAGCTTCGGCCCGACGCCGTCGGAGTGAAGGATCGCCCGATGCCCGTGCTGCTGAAGAAGCCCTAGCCCCGCTTGTACCGGTAGACGGTGGCCGGCTTGCTGGTCGTGATCCGCTTGCCGGGCGCCTTCTCGATCAACCCGTCTTCGAGCATGCGATTGAACCGGCGGCGGAAGTTGCCGGGGTCCTGCACCTTGTCGAGGACGATCGCGAAGACGGTACGCAGCTCGGGAATGGTGAAGGTCAGGGGCACGAGGTCGAACGCGAGGTTCGAGTAGTCGAGCTTGCCGCGGATGCGTTCGAGCGCGAGCTGCACGACGTCGCGGTGATCGAACCCGAGGTCGACCTTCTTCAAGCCATCGACGATGCACCACTGCACGTCGGCCGCGTCGCCGCCCGCACGAACGATGGGCGCGAGGTCCGGCCGCACCAGCGCGATGTACGCGACCGAAATGACGCGCATGCGCGGATCGCGGCCCGACTTTCCGAACGTGTACAGCTGCTCGAGGAACACGCGGTCGGGCGACAGCCCCGTCTCTTCCTGAAGCTCGCGCTGCGCCGCCGCCTCGAGATCCTCACCCTGCGCATCGGCCGTCTCGCCGACGCGAACGAACCCGCCCGGCAGCGCCCACGTGTTCTTGAACGGGTGCTCTTTGCGCTTCACCAACAGCACGCGCAGCTGCGCATCGATGATGGTGAAGACGACCAGGTCGACCGCGACGGACGGCCGCGGGTAGTCCTTCGGCTTGTAGCTGGCGAGAAACGCCTTCTCTTCGTCGCCGGCGCGCGCCATCCGCTACTTCTTCTTCTTCTTCTTGGCGGGGGCGGGGGCCGGGGCGGGGGCCGGGGCCGCGGCCTTCTTCTTTGGCGCGGCAGCCTTCTTTTCCCTGGGGGCCTTGGCGGCTTTCTCGACCGGCGCCGCCTTCCCCTTCTTCGCCTTGGGCGCCTTCGCCGGCTTCTTGCCGCCGCCGGACGCAATGTACTCGCGGCGAAGCTCCATCAGCTCGTACGCGCGGTCAGCGGTGATGTCGGCCGGCTCGTCACCGCGGCGCAGCGACGCGTTGGTCTCGCCGTCGGTGACGTAGAAACCAAACCGGCCTTCTTTCATCACCACCGGCTTGCCGGACACGGGGTCGGGGGGGAAGGACGCCAGCGGCGGCTTCGCCTGCCCACGGCCCTTGAACTGCTTCGGCTCGCGCAGCACGACCATCGCGTCGTCGAGCGTGATCGTGAACAGCCGCGCTTCCTGATCGACGCCCATGTTTCGCGTCTCGGTGCCCCACTTGAGGTACGGCCCGTAGCGCCCGTTTGCGGCGACGACTTCCTTCTCTTCCACCGTGCCCAGCGTCCGCGGCAGCTCGAGCAGCTTCAGCGCGTCTTCGAGCTTGAGCCCGTCGAGCTTCATGTCTTTGAACAGCGACGCGGTCTTCGGCTTGTCTTCCTGGGCAATCTTCCCCTTGCCCTTCACTTCCGGCATCTCGCCCAGCTGCACGTAGGCGCCGAACCGGCCGTTCTTCGCGTAGACGCTCTTGCCCGACGCCGGGTCCGTGCCGATGGGAATGTCGCCCTTGGGGGCCGAGAGCAGTTCCATCGCGCGCTCGACCGTCATCTCGTCGGGCGCCAGATTTTCGGGCACCGACACGGTGTCTTCGCCGCGCTTCAGGTACGGCCCATACCGGCCCGGCTTGACGACGATGTCGATGCCCGCCGGATCCTTGCCGATCGGAATCGAGTTCACCGCCGCGGCATCGATGTCGGCGATGTTTTCCGTCACCTGCTGGTGCAGCCCGACCACGCCCTGCTTGGGCTGACCCCAGTAGAACTCCTTCAGGTACGGCACCTTCTTCTGCTGGCCACCCGCGATCTCGTCGAGGTCGTCTTCCATGCGCGCCGTGAACGCGTAGTCGATGAGCCCGCCGAAGTGCTGTTCCATCACGTTGACGACCGCGAAGGCGACCCACGCAGGAATCAGCGCCTGGCCCTTCTTCCAGACGTACTTCGCCTGCAGCGTCCCCATGATCGACGCATAGGTAGAAGGACGGCCGATGCCGAGCTCTTCGAGCTTCTTCACCAGCGACGCTTCCGTGTAGCGGGCGGGGGGCGTGGTGGTGTGGCCGAGCGCCAGAATCGCTTCGACTGGAACCGTCTGGCCTTCGGCAAGGACAGGCAGCGCGGCTTCCTTGTCTTCCTGCTCGGCGTCACCGTCGTCCGAGACCTCGACGTACGCCTGCAGGTAGCCCTTGAAGGTGATGGTGCGGCCGGAGGCAGAGAAGACAGCGTTCTCGACGCCGAGCTTGGCCGACACCGACTCGCCGATCGCATCGTTCATCTGGCACGCGAGCGTCCGCTTCCAGATGAGGTCGTAGAGCTTGAGCTCCGAGCCGTTGAGCTCACCGGTCAGCTGATCCGTGGTGCGGAAGTGAACCGCGCCTTTGTCGTCGGCCTCGCCGGCGGGGCGAATCGCTTCGTGCGCTTCTTGCGCGTTCTTCTGCTTCTTCGCGTACGTGCGCGGCTCGGCCGGAAGAAACGACTCGCCGAACAGCGCCTTCACCTGCTCACGCGCCGCATTCACCGCGGTCTCGGACAAGTTCACCGAGTCGGTGCGCATGTACGTGATGAAGCCCTTTTCGTAGAGGCCCTGGGCGATGCGCATCACCTGCTGCGCGCTCATGTTGAGCTTGCGTCCACCTTCCTGCTGCAGGGTCGACGTCATGAACGGCGGCTTCGGCGACGACCGCGACGGCCGCTTCTCGACACTGCGAACGGTGAACGTTTTTCCGTTGAGCCGTTCGACCAGCGCCTTTGCCTTCGCCTCGTCCAGCACCACCACATCGCGCGTCGGCTTGCCGAGCTGGTCGAAGTCCTTGCCCGCCGCGACGCGCTTGCCGTCGAGCTCGAACAGCGACGACGTGAACTCAGGGTCAGTCGAATGCCGCGCGTCGAGATCCCAGTAGGACGTCGAACGGAACGCCATGCGCTCACGCTCGCGCTCGACGATGAGCCGCAGCGACGGCGACTGCACGCGCCCCGCCGACAGCCCGCCCTTCACCTTGCGCCACAACACCGGCGAGACCTCGTAACCGAAGAGGCGGTCGAGCGTGCGCCGGGCTTCCTGCGCGTCGACCCGCTTCAAGTCGATGTCGCGCCCTTCTTCCAGTGCGTGCTTGATCGCGCCCTTGGTGATCTCGTGGAACACCATGCGCTTCACGGGCACCTTCGGCTTCAGCTGCTCGTTGAGATGGTAGGCGATCGCCTCACCCTCTCTGTCTTCGTCGGTTGCGAGGAAGAGGTGGCTCGCCTTCTTCAGCGCTTCCTTCAAGTCGCGGATGACGTCTTTCTTCGTCACCTCGTACGTCAGCTCGAAATCATTCTCGGTGTCGACACACAGGCCAGAGGACGGAAGGTCGACGACGTGGCCGATGCTGGCCATCACCGTGAAGTCCGAACCCAGGAACTGGCCAATGGTTTTCGCCTTGGCGGGCGATTCGACAATCACGAGCGACTTGGCCATGGGCGCGGGTCGATACGTGGAACGGCGGCTGTCCGTCAAGGACGTGAATTCGGCGCGCGCGTTCGGAAACTCATTTCCTCGTCTTGAATCCGTCGGTTGCGGCGATCAGCGCGTCGACGTTTCCCGGCTCATGTGCCGAATGGCCTGCGTCGGGAATCACCTTCAATTCCGCAGCGGGCCACGCCTTCTTCAGCGCCCACGCAGACTCCATCGGGCACACGACGTCGTAACGGCCCTGCACGATCACGCACGGCAGGTGCGCGATCTTGTGAACGTTCGCGAGCAAATCTTTGTCCTTCGTCAGCCAGCCGTCGTTCATGAAGTAGTGGCACTCGATGCGGGCGAACGCGAGGGCGAACTGGTCTTCGCCGGTGCGCTTGATCATGTCTTCGTTCTGAAAGAGGTAGCTCGTGCTGCCTTCCCAGATGCTCCACGCGCGCGCGGCCGAGAGGCGCACCTTCTCGTCGGGGCTGATCAGGCGGCGGTGGTACGCGCCCATCATGTCGCCGCGCTCAGCCTCGGGGATCTCGTTCAGGTAGGGCTCCCAAGCGTCGGGGAAGATCGCGTTGCAGCCGCCCTGGTAGAACCAATCGATCTCACTTCGGCGCAGCAGAAAAATTCCGCGCAGCACGAGCTCGGTGCAGCGGTCGGGGTGCGTCTCCGCGTAGGCGAGCGCGAGCGTGCTGCCCCACGAGCCGCCGAAGACCTGCCACTTTTCGATGCCGAGGTGCGTGCGCAGCGCCTCGATGTCGGCGACGAGATCCCACGTCGTGTTGTGCTCGAGTGAGGCGAACGGCGTCGACTTGCCGCAGCCGCGCTGATCGAAGAGGACGATGCGGTAGGCCGTTGGGTCGAAGAAGCGGCGCTGCTTGGGCTCGCTGCCACCGCCCGGGCCGCCGTGAAGGAAGACGACGGGCTTGCCCTTCGGGTTGCCGGACTCTTCGAAGTAGAGGTCGTGGCCTCCGCTGACGGGAAGGCGGCCAGTGCGGTACGGCTCGAGGGGCGGGTAGTAGGTGCGGCGCTCGGTCATGCAGCCGCTTTTATCCTCACCACGCGCCGAAGCGGTGACGCACCTTTTCGACCAGCAGCCCGCCGATGCGATTGCCGTCGAGCCGCAGCGCGGTCAAGCCCTTGAGCTTCGGCGAGTCGAGCAACGCCTGCACGCCCGCCGGCCCCAGGTGATCGCGCTGCAGCGAGAGCCGCTTCAAGGCGTTGAGCCGGTCATGCGCCGCCAGCACGCGCGCTCCCGCATCGCCGATGAGGTTCGCGTCGAGGTCGAGCTCTTCCCAGGCGCCCGCCCCCGGAGCGAACGCCAGCGCCTCCACCCCCACCTCTCTCAGCTGATTTCCGGCGAAGGACACGCGGCGCAGGCGACGAAACCACTTCTCGGCGCAGAGGTTCTCGACCCCGACGGCGCTGATGGAATCGGCCGAGATTTGCAGCGACTGCAATGAAGGAAGGGCGGCGGCCTGGGCAAGGAGGATCGCTCCGAGGTCGTCGACGTGCTGGCCTTCGAGCGAGAGCAGCTCGAGGTGGCCGAGGTTGCGAGAGGCGAGCAGCGCGGTGAGGCCTTCGAGCCCGATGCCGTGCGAAGCCGAACCGGTGGAGTTGAGCAAGCGAAGTCCGGTGAGGCGCTTCAACGCGGGCGATGCGGCCAGCTGCACGGCGCCCTTCTCGGCTGCGTTGACGATGCGGGCGGTGCGCACGGGCTCGCGAGAGAAGAGCCGTTCGGCATCGTCGACGAAGGCAGTGGCCGAGAGCGTCAGGTCGTCGATGAAGCCGCGGCGGAACTTCGCGCTCGTCACTCCGGGGGCCGCCGCCGTTCGCCACGTCTCTTCATGCACCTGCAGCAGAGCCCACTCGCGCTCGATGAGCTCGCGCTGTTCCGGAACATCCGCCTCGAGCCGCGCCCGCGCGCACTGCACCGCGATGAACTCACCGCGCGGGTCGCCCTGCTCGGTCAGCCAATCGGAATAGACGAGGCGGGGGGCGTCGTCGTCCGGGTGCGTGAGCACGGCCTCGAGCAGCGCGGCGCCGTTGGTGGTCGCGCGCGGGGGGCGTTCGGAATCGACGGTGAGATCGAGGCGATCGGCCCGGTCGCGTCCGCCCCAGGCGGCGCAGCGGGCGGCGTTCTGTGCGGGCACGCGTTCGACCCAGGGCCGGAGCTCGGGCCACCCTTTGCCGGGGTCGGGGTCCAGCGCGCGCACGCCGGCGAGGCCGATGGTGATTCCGCCCGGACCTTGAGCGGCCAGGCAGACGGTGGTGCTCGACCGCGCGTCGATGTGATCGCCGGCGTGTTTCCACGCGAAGCCGAGCTTCGAGGTCAGCGCGTCGCGGGCGACCTCGAGGGCCGCGTCGAGGTCCAGCGTCCGCACCCGCCGCCCGGCGTTGGCTTGGGAGACGAGGGTTCGAAGCCGCGCGAGCTGCTCGTAGGTCGGGTTGAGCGGCACCGGGAACATTTAAACGCGGTCGGTGTTCGAGGGCCATGCTGAAACCAGAGCCCACCGCGCTGGAAGCCACCCTGCGCGGAGAAGAAGAGATTGCCAAGCACCGCCGCCTCTACTGCGCGCACTACGACGGCTGCCTCAACGCCTCGATCGCCAGCGGCTGGCAGAGCTTCAGCTGCACCCGCTGCGCGTTGAGCCCGTATGCCGAGAATTCGCCCCGCCTCGCGACCTTCGCCCACGACCGGCGAAATGATCCGAACGGTTAGGGCGCTGGCGTCGAGAAGATGAAGGAAAAGAGATTGCTCGTGGGAGTGGGGCTGCACAGCGGGTCCGTCGTGCCTCCCGCCGGTGTCAGGTCGCACTGACCTGTCACCACCAGCTGGTCGTCGATCAGCGCCATCTGGCTGCCGATCTTGGGCGTGTTGCTGCTGGGCACCCACTTCACCCCGAGCAGCGCCTTCGTCACGCTGTCGAATGTGTAGATGGCGAGCGTCGATTCAATCAGGGGCGGGGTCACTTCGTTGGCCCACGTCGACTTCGAGTCGTAGACGGTGACGAGCACGTAGACCCGGTTACGCGTCGGGTGCGGCACGACGTCGTAGACCTCGAGGCCGATGTCGGTCTTACCGGTGATGTAAGGCTGACCTGCCGCCTGCACTGCGCCCTGCGAGAGGACGGTGTCGGTCGAGAACTGCTCGAGGCGAAGGTGACCCGTCGGCGCGTAGTAGGCGATCCACACGCTGCTCGCAGTCGCCCCGAGCGCTGACGGCCCGCGAATCGCGCCGCTCGCCTGGGGCAGCTCGCGCACCGTGGGCACTCCGGGAACGCCTGCGACTCCGGCATAGCGGACGAGCACATGCCTGAACGTGTTGCCGCCGAGGGGGCCGAAGAACTGGCTGCCGCCAAAATCACATTGGTTGGTGTTGATCGCGCCGATGAAGAAGCGCTTCGGCGAATCGCCCGCAGTCGCGCCGTCCCACCACACGACGTTGCCGCAGGGGCTCTCGGTGCGCTTCACGCCGCCGTCAGGCTTCGAGAGCGCGCTGACGTGCGTGCCGCTTGCCGTCTTCGGCGACACGACGTGGGTGGTTGGGCCTGCGTCCGGGTCTTCGAACATCGCGCCAGAGACGATGCCACCCGCGTACACCAGCACCATCGACTCGGAGCGCTTCGCCATCTGCCCGTCAGCGGTGAGCCACTGCACCTGCCATTGATCGATCGCCGCCTGGTCTCGACCGGCAAACGCCACCGTGCCGTTGAGCGACATGATGTTGGCCGGGCCAATGTCCGTGACCTGCGTCGACACGAACACACCCGTCGGGCGATCGATGGTGGTGATCTTGCCCGACACTCCGTACACGTAGCGAAGCCAGAGGATTCTGGTCGGTGTCGCAGCCGCACCGACCGACACCTCGCCGTCGGAGCCCTTGAGCTTCCAGTTGTAGTTGACGAGAGTAACGGGCGCGCCGGCGTCCATCGTCCCGGCGTCCGACCCCGCATCGCTCGGACCCGCGTCGTCGTTACCGCCATCGGCGACGAAGCCACCGCCTCCCCCGAAACCACCGTGACCGCCTCCGCCCCCTGCGCCGATACCGCCGCCCGAGCCGAGTCCACCGCCCGTCGCGGTTCCGCCGCCGGTGCCGATACCGCCGCCAGCGGAGCCGCCGCCCGCCGCGCCCCCACCCGAGCCCGCGTCGGGACCCGACGAATAGAGGCCGTCGCAACCGGCGACGACGAGCACGGCAATGGCGAGGGAGAACTGAAGGCGCAAGCGGTGAACACTGTAAGCCGTTGCTGGCCGCGGCGTGAAGAACCCCGCGGCACCTTGGAGCTGCAGCGACGTCAGAACGTCGTTCTTGCTCCTCGCCCACCGCGCTGGTGGACGCGGCCGGAACGGTCTAACAATTCCCTCTCGGGTGCCGCTCGGCACCAGCGCGAGCAAACCCGTCCGCGGGCTCGAGGTGACCGAGCGTGCGGCGCCACTCGGCGGGATTGGGGTAGCACCTATGGCGTGAAAAACCCCGCGGCGGCGCCGGGCT
>JAYUXE010000352.1:0-2117 GCA_043753165.1 Archangiaceae bacterium
GCGAGGCGGCTCACCGGCATTGCGCCCAACCTGTCTCAAGCCTGCCAGATCACATAGAGGCCGAGCGTGACCAGCAGGACTCGCTTCAAGAGCGACCCAGGCGGAGCAACCCGCCCGTCCCGACGAACCAGAGGACGGTTCGCCGGGGGCGAGTTGATTTCAGTGCGTCGACGCGGGCCCGTTGACGACGCCCTTGATGACTTCGTCGAGCGTGGTCGAGCCTTGAACCATTCGGTCACCGATGGGCGCGGCGACGCCGGAACCGAAGAACTTCATCATTTCCGCGTAAGACGCGGCCGCGTGCGGGGGCATGCCTGCCTGCAGAAACGCCTTCTCGTGCTCGGCGGCGGGCACATCGACAATCTTCAATTCTTTTCCGAGAGCGGCACCGAGCTTCGTCGCCTGATCTCGCACCGAATACGCAGGGCCATGAATGTCGATGATTTCGGTCTTTGCCGCGGGGTGCAGCAACGACTTCGCAACCAGCGCGCCGATGTCTTTGGTCGCGATCATCGGAAGCGGGTAGTCCTGAGAAGCGCCCATGTTGAAAAACACGCCCATTCCCTTCGCGCTGCCCACGGAGTTCGCGATGTTTTCCTGAAAGGAGCCCGCGCGAATGATGGTCACCTGGGCGCCCGTCTCACGGAGCTTCTTCTCGAGGTAGTTCACTCCGCGAATGGGGCCGTTGCCGCTGTCGTGATCCGCGCCAATGCTCGAGAGCATCACCACGTGCGGCACGTTGGCGGCCTTCACCGCGGCAGCAATCGCGTCGGAGCGCTGAACCTGGCGCGCGAACATGTCGGGCGGCGTCATGTCGGGAGGAAGCAGCGTGAAAAAGCCCGTCGCTCCCTTCAGCGCGCTGGTCAGAAACGCGACGTCATCGAGCTGGCCAGCGGCGACTTCTGCACCCTGCTTCGACCACGCTTCTCCTTTCTTCGGGTCGCGGACCAGGACCCTGATCTTTTGCTTCTCAGCGAGCAGTGAATGCGCGGCGGCGGATCCAACGTGACCGGTGACTCCAGCGATGACGTACATAGAGTGACTCCTTCGCGGTTCGCCTGAAGTGACGAACGGGCGCGAAGAGATACGCCTGTCGCGGTCGGGCTGCTGCAAATTCGTTTGACGCGGCATCTCACGCAGCGCGAGCACCGCGAACGTCGTCCCGAGCACCGCGTGCAGCACGGAGTTGGGCACGACACCCGAGAGCCGGCTGAGCGTGCCGTCGTGCCACGCGAGCAGCTCGATGGGCAGCAAGCCGAGCTGCACCACTGCGTTGCCGATGAAGAATGCGCGCAGGGTTGGTGACGCGGCATGCTTGCGCATCAACAACGGCATGACGCCGAGCGCGAGAATGTTGACGCCGACTTCGCGGACCCAGACCACGGTCACCGCGGAGGCAACGGCGCCTTTGCTCGTCAGAAGCTGCATGGGAGCCACGAGCGCGAATGCGCCCACGCAAAGTGCGATGAAGCCGACGACCGACAGAAAGATTTTCATTCGGCCAAAGTGCACGACGCCCCTGCCCCGGCTCAATTCCCTCGAGAGGTAATGACGACGTGACCAACCGGCTCTTCCCTGCGCTGCTCAAATTCTGGCGGGGGCGCCGGGGACTCTCACAGCTGGCGCTGGCGCTGGAAGCCGATGTTTCGACCCGTCACCTCAGCTTCCTCGAATCGGGACGCGCGAGCCCCAGCGAAGAAATGGTGCTGCGGCTCGCTTCGGTGCTCGGGGTTCCGCTTCGAGATCAGAACGACATGTTGGCCGCCGCCGGCTTTGCCGCACGCTTCGCCGAGCCCGGCACGATTCCCGATGAAATCGCCTCTGCGATCGAGCAGATGTCGTCGCAGCACGAGCCCTATCCCCTGATGGTGCTTTCGCTGGACGGGACGATTGTGCGGCAGAACCGAAGCGCGACGCGGTTGTTCGGCCAGCTGATGGCGCCAGCCGGACCTCGGTGAGTCGGCCGCCACGCTGCAGGTGAGGTACGCGAAGGGTTCGCTGAAGGTCGCCTTCCTGGTGACCGCGACCACGTTCATCGGACCCCGTCAGCTGGGGCTCGATGAGCTACGAATCGAAAGCTGTTTCCCTCTGGACGCGGCGACGCGACGCGCGTGTGA
>JAYUXE010000353.1:0-5159 GCA_043753165.1 Archangiaceae bacterium
ACGCGGGGCGCAGATGAACTGTCGAATCTGTTCAGCACCCTGCCGCGCAGGCGAGACGTGCCAGACGTGTGGGACGCTCGCGCCGGTTGGGTCGACCCCGTTCAAGCCTGGGCAGATGCTCCTCGGCAAGTATCAGGTCGAGGCCTTCCTCGGGCAGGGGGGCATGGCCAGCGTGGTCTGCGCAACCGACGTGACGCTGGATCGCCGGGTGGCGCTCAAAATCCTGGATCCAGAACTGGCGAGGGACTCGGACTTCGTGTCGAGGTTCTACCGGGAAGCCAAGGTCATGGCGCGCCTCGAACATCCCAACATCATTCCCGTCTACGCGGTCGAAGGGCAGGGCACCGACCATTTCATCGCGATGAAGCTGTTGCAGGGGCAACCGCTGACCGCGTGGGCGAATGCACCGCAGTCGCTGACGTGGGTCAGCGCGGTTTTCAGTCAGCTCACTTCGGCACTCGACTACTTGCACCGCCGGGGCTTCATTCATCGCGATCTGAAGCCGGGCAATGTCTTCGTTGATGAAGCGGGTCACGTCACGTTGCTCGACCTGGGTGTGGTGCGGGCTTCGAGCAGCGCGCTCACCCAACCCGGAGTGGTGATCGGCACGCCTGGGTACATGGCCCCAGAACAAATCACCGACCCCAACAACATCGATCACCGGGCAGACCTCTTTGCGCTCGGCGTCGTCGCCTTCCAACTCTTGACTGGCCAGTTCCCGTTTCCGCGAATGGGAATCGAGGCGTTGGCGCGACGGATGACGGAACCCGCGCCCAGCCCCGCCCGGTTTCGAAGTGACCTGCCCCCGGAAGTCAGTGAAGTCGTTCGCGGTCTGCTCAACCCGGATCGCGAAGGAAGGCCCGCCAGCGCAGGAGCCTTCTACGATGCGTTTGCGCTTGCGATTGGCCGCCCGACGAATGGGGCGAACGAGAACACGGTGACCGCATCGACCACCACCACCGAACGTTCGATTCGGGGACCCGACCCGGCACAAATTACCCTCGATGAAAACATCCCGGGCCAAGCGACGGTTGCAGGGCGCATGAAAGTCGCCGTTCGTGAACCGCCAGACCTCGGCGAGCAACTGCGCGACGACCAGGTGACGAAGCGGGTAGCGAGCTTGTTCGAGCCGTCGCCTCGAGGTGTTCCCGCGGTGCCCCGAGCCGTCGGCTCGCAACGGCGGGTCGCCTGGCTGCTGGGGCTTTTGCTGTTTTGCACGGTGGCGTGGTGGCTGGCGCACTGACCGACGCGAGGTTCTCGACGGTCAGTGGCATCGCTGCACCTTGACTGTGTAGGCGGGCCAGCACCCAAACCAGGACCACGTGGCCGAGCCGCCAACGGGCCAGTAATTACGAGCCTCACCGCACCCGGGAATCGGCGTCTGGGTTGGTTCCCAACCTGCGGCAACATCGACAGACGTTGCTCCAGGCCAGCAGTGGGAAACCAGGCTCAACTCGACATCGGGGAGGCCGCCACTGCAGTCGTAGTCGAAGGAGGCCACTCCTGCTTTGACGAACGGGTCTGCGAAATAAGCGGTTTGACCCGGGTGCACCTGGTTGTTGAGATCGAAGCAGTCGAGCTTGTTGGCCACGGCGCTGCCTGGTTTGACGCAGGCGGACACAGGGGCGCTGGGGTTGCCGAATGAGTCGCCATCGAGGTCTGCATAATAGGTGGTGGTCACGCCGTTGTCGGCAATGCCATTACAGTCATTGTCCAGGCCATCGCACACCTCGGGCGTGGCTGCCTTTGTTTGAACGCACGACATCTGATGGTTTCCGTCGCACGCCAGCTTGCCCGCCGCGCAGACACCGAGCTTCCCCGTCGTACAAGCCAGGCCCTGGGTCGGGTCGCTTTCATCGGTGAGTTGATTGCAGTTGTTGTCGAGGCCGTCACAGACCTCGATCGCCCCTGGCCGAATGGCGGCATCGTTGTCGTTGCAGTCTCCCATGCATCCCCTGACTCCGTCCGCATCGGCATCGGCGCCACCCGCCTTGCCATCGCAGTTGAGGTCTACGACGGATGCGCACGTCTCGGATGCGCCGGGGTGAACACTGGCGTCTGTGTCAGAACAATCGCCACGCAAGGTGACGTAAGTCGGGCCCGGCTTGAGGCACGCGCGCCGAGCGGGTTCCAGATCGCTGGCATACCCGTCTGCGTCATGGTCGATGTACCAGTGGGTGGCGTCGACCGCTGCGTCCTCATCGATGGCAAGGTTGCAGTTGTTGTCAATCAGGTCTCCACACAGCTCGGGTCGCTTGCCGCTGCGGGCTGCGCTTGCGTCGTCGCAGTCGAGCCCTCCGCATGCCAATGCCAGGTCATTGTCGCCATCGCGATCAACCGCGGTGTTTTGACAGTGTCCAGCGGCGCACACATCGTCCGTGCATTGCTTGCCGTCGTTGCAGTCGGCTTCCGAGTCGCATGAATCCAGCGCGCACGTTCCTTTGGCGGGGTTCGTGTCGTCGCAGTCGCGGCCGGGTGTGCCTTTCAGGTCGCCGAAGCCCCACGGCACCCCGTCACCGTCTGCGTCCATCGGCGCCGAAGTGCCAATCGAAAGCGTGGCAGCGACGAAGGCAAGCTTGCGGTCGAGCACGCTCTGCCCCTTCCACCCGTGGACGAGGCGTTCAAAGTCGTACGGGTAGTTCGGTTGATAGTCTGCGAAGCGCGCTCGGCCTTCGGGGCTGGTGCGCAGATCGCGCCATACGCCGTGGGTGACGCCAATCGCCATGCTGAGCGTGTCGCCGAAATCCTCGACCATCGTCTCGCCACATCCCGCGTACCAACTTGGGTAGCCCGACATCGCCCATCGGTCCCACTCGCGCGTCGCTGAGTGGGTGGCGCAGCCCGTGCGGTCGGCCTCTGCGTCCGGGTCGTTTTGCGAGACGGCAAGGGGCAACACGATGCCCCCGGCGACCCCTTCGACCAGAGACTTCAAGAAGCCGTCGGGCAGGCCGCCATAGGACCCGACCAGGGTCTGCGCTTTCCCGTTGACCAGCTCGGCCAGGGTCGAGTTGTGTCGCGAAATCTTCCCAAAGTCGTCGAGGTAGAACATCGCCTCTGGGCCCGACAGGTACCAGTTGTTGTAGTGAGCCAGCTCATGGACCCAGAACATCGAGCCGTATTTGAGGTTGTCAGAGGGCACGAGCATCGAGCCCAGCGGGTTGGCCAGCGCGCGGTTCGGCATGCTTTGTTGAATGGTGACTGGCACCTTGATTAACCCAAACAGAAAGTACAGATCGGGCGCCGTAGAATAGTACACATCGTACTTGGCGAGATCGTGCAGCCAGGTCGCCGCGCGGCGCAAATATTCGTATGGCAGTGCGTTGTAATATCCTTGCGCGTGCTCGACTTCCGCAAGCGTCCACGCCATCGGTCGGTCGACTTTGAACAGCTGACCTTCATAGCCATTGGCAAACAGCACCACGATCACCTGTCGGCTCGGCCCGCCACCCCTGATGTAGACGTAGTCGACGCGCGGGAAGTACGGGGTGACCGAGTCGAGCGCCGTCGCGACGGGCGCGGGAAGTGCGAGCACCGCGCCTTCACCCTTGTTGACCAGAGCCATCACCCGCTGCGGATCGAGGCCGCAGATCGTACGAAGGTACATGTCTTTGACGGACTTGACGCTTTCCTCGTGAATCCCTACCAACCCGAGAATCGAGACGTCGATGCCAAAATGGTTGTCCCAGGCGACGCGAGGCAGGCTGTTGCAGGGGCTGTCAGCCGCGGCGGGTGTCGAATACAGCAACGCCGCTGTCATCAGGCAGAAGAAGGTCTTCATTTACTTGCCCTCGGGAAAGGGCTGCTCGGGCGAGTACATGCGTTGAACCAGATGGACCCTGTCGACCTTCATCGCGTTCGCTTGCTCTGCACGGCCCAGGGCGGACTCGAGGCTCGCGAGGCTCGCGGTGAAGCGGCGGTTGGCGACGGCGTGGCGGCTGGTGACCGGGTCTGCTGCCGTGCCCGAGTTGTAGGCCGCGGCCATCGTCAGCATCGCTGAGATTTGGGCCCGGTCGAGCCCGGAAAGTTCCAGCGCTTCCACCGCCGCAGCAAGCTCCGAATCGTTGTCGACCCGTTCACTCATCTGGCGAAGGGTGACCACCGGCCGAGGGGCAGGCGCCTGGGCAGCCAGCGCAATCGAGGGTTCGGGCGAAACGAAGGCGGCAGGGCGGAGGCGTTGCGCCAGGACTTCCGCCGCGGCCACCGGGTTCACGCGGGTTTCTTCCGCAGTTGGCGGGACCTTCGATGGCGAAGGCTTGGCCGGCGGTGCGCTGCTGGCCACCTCAACCGAGCCAACGCACGCCGTGAGGCACAGCAGACCAGCCAGGAGCAGGAATCTCATGACGGCGGGCTTGTGCAAAGTCCCGGCCCAGCGTCTCGAGCTCGGCCAGCCCGGGCGGAACTCGGCCCTTCGTCCAGACCGCGCGATGTTCGGTCAGCTCTCGAGCGCCAGGTGTCCCTCGCGCGGTACAGGTGTTTCGGCCGTCGCTTACGCCTTCGGCTTGCCCGGAACGAGGAACCAGAGAATCCCGGCGCCGACGAAGCCGAAGATTCCCAGCAGCCCGAAGTACTTCGGCCGGCCCTTCACTTCGGCGAGCATCATGCAGCCGAAGATGATGATGATCAGCCCGGCGCTGATGAGCAGCGGGAAGCCGCGGCGAATCATCTCGATCGGAAAGAACGCGGCGCCCAGCCACCCGACGAACTGCACCGCCGTGCCGACCGCCACCCCCTGCATGCCCCTTTCTTTGAGCGCCGGTAATTCCATCGGTGCATAGATAGCATCGTGGCGAGCCTCGAGAACTTCACCCCGCATCAGCGTGCCGTCGTCCTGTTGGTCGGTGCCGTTCAGTTCATCAACATTCTCGACTTCGTGATGGTGATGCCGCTGGGGCCGTACTTCGCCCAGGTCGGCGTCGCGCAGTCGCAGATGGGGCTCGTCGGCGCCGCGTACACCGCGTCCGCCTGCATTTCGGGTCTCGTCAGCGCCTCGTTTCTCGATCGCTTCGACCGCCGCAAGGTGCTCGCGGTCACGATGGTCGGGCTCGTCGTCGGCACTGCGGCGGGCGGCGTCGCGCAGGGGATGACGACGTTGCTGCTGGCACGGTGCCTCGCCGGCGCCTTCGGTGGCCCTGCAACCGCGATGGCGTTCAGCATCATCA
>JAYUXE010000354.1:0-5158 GCA_043753165.1 Archangiaceae bacterium
ACCAGCAGCGGAGTGCCCTCGATGCTCGGCCTTCCCGGAGGAACATCGACGAACGAGAAGCCCGGCTGCAGCGTCACCTTGAGCTCGCCAGCCTTCGTCGTCTTGCGCGGCGAGAGCTCGACGAAATCGCCCTGGTCGTTGCATTGCAGATCGCCCTGGTTGGCGCACGCGCGGATGTCGTAGCTGATGTCGCGGCCTGCGCCCTTCGGGTCCTGAATCAGCCACGTCGTCTCGACCGGGCCGAAGACGCTCGCAAAGGCGCTGGGGTTCACCATGCCCGCGTCCGAGCCCGCCAGCGCCAGCAGCGCGTCGCAGTTGGGCGCCATGATCTCGGGCGGCTCGAAGTTGACCGCCAGCACGCGCAAATCGAGCACCTGGCTCGAGTCGTCCGTCGGGGTCACACACGAGAGGCCGAAGACGGCCAGCAGCAGGATTCGTTTCATTTAGAGGCTCGCCTTGATGCCGAGCACCGGCAGCAAAGGAATGCCCGGCACTTCGTATTCCTGCCGGAAGCGGTAATCGAAGAAGCTGCCTTCGACGTTCGCCTGATTGTAGACGTTCTGAATGTCGAGGAAGGCGGTGAACGTGAAGCGGTCGAAGACGAACGCCTTGTCGATGCGAATGTCGAGCTGGTTGAAGTCCTTCACGCGGCCGGTGCGTTCGGGGCCGTAGGTGCCGGTGTACGCGTTGGCGTCGGCGCGGAACTGATCGTAGTCGTGGATCAGCGGGCTCTTGGGGACGCCGGTGACGTAGCGGAAGCGGGCCCCGAGCTCGAAGCCGAAGGGCAAGCGATAGCTGCCGACGAGCGTGAGGATGTGCGTCTGATCGTTCGCGGTGAGGCGGTACCGATCAGCACTGCCCGCGGTGCGTTCTTCCGACCGGTTGAACGTGTACGAGAGCCAGCCGAAGAAGTCCTTCGTCACCTCGTGGCGCAGCATCACTTCGACGCCGTACGCGCGGCCCAGCCCTTTGTTCGCGAAGCGCTGCGCGGTGACGGTGCCGTCGGCGTTGAAGGTCGTCGGGCCGGGCGCGCTGACGTTCTCGTAGCGGCGGTTGTAGTAGCCGGTGACGTCGATGTTGATGTTGTCGGTGATCTTCTGGAACACGCCCAGCGACGCCTGAAACGCCTTTTCGTGCGTCAGCGTCGGAGTTCCCAGCGGCGGCGGTTCCATGTTCTGCGCGTCCGGCGGCTGCGTGTAGAGGCCGACGCTGCCCTTGATCTGCGTCTTGTCCCACGGCTCGAAGCGCGCGTAGAGCCGCGGGTCGAACGCGTGCCGAATTTCACCGCGCGACAGGTACGCATGGCTCGCGCGAATTCCGGGGGTCACCGTCAGCATCCCGAACTTTGCTTCGGCCTCGAGGAAGAGCGCGCCGTCGAACGAGCCGAGCACGCGGCTGACCTTCTGCAGCTCTGCTTGCGGCTCACCGCCCGGAAACGCGGCGTAGTTCACGTTGCCGAGGTTGGGAATCGTCGCCGAGCCGACGATGTGGTCGTAGACGATGTCCGCGCCGGTGCGAATCGAGAGGTGATCGTTGATGTCGATGCTGAGATCTTCGCGAAGACCCACTTCGTACTGGTCGGCGCGGATGTTCGCGATCCCGAAGTCGAGCTGACCCAGGTCGTAGCCGACGTACGGAGTCAGCCGCAGGGTCACGTTGCCGCTGCGGTACGTGTAGTTGCCGACGACGCGGTGGAAGGTGGTGTGGATGCTGATGCTGAAGTCGCGGTTGCGGCCGCCACCGGTGGCGATGACGCGAAGGATGTCGTCGGATCCGAAGGCCATCACATAGCCCTGGCTCTTCGACGACTTCTTTCCGAAGTCGATGCGCGCCTGGTAGTCCCAGTACACGGGCAACACGAGCAGCGTGCCCGCCTCGGGGTCTTTGGGCAGGACCAGGGGAATCAGCACGTCGATGTAGCTGCGGCGGCCGGCGGCTGACAGCGAGATGCCGTCGGTGATTGGGACTTCGACGAACAGCGAGGAGTCCTGGATGTCGACCTTCGCCACGGCGTGAAACGTGTCGGTCGCGCCGCGGCGGGTGCTGACGTCGACGACGCCACCGACTGCGCGGCCGTACCGGGCGCCGAAGCCACCGGGGTAAAAGTCGACGCGTTCGAGGAACTCGCTGTTCACCACCGAAGGGCCGCCGCCCAGGTGATACAGCAAAGGAATCTCGATGCCGTCCATGAAGGTCAGCGTCTGGCTGGCCTTGGCGCCCCGGACGATCAGCGCGCCGCTCAAGAAAGGGGCGCGGGCGACACCCGGGAAGTTCTGCACCACGCGCACCGGGTCGCCGAAGCTGCCGGGGATCTTCTGAAGCTCGGCGCGTTCGATCGTGCGGCGCACCACCTCTTTCTTCTCGCGCGCGCCACGAACCACCGTCTCGTAGCCGACCACCTTCGGCATCACGTAATAGACGACCTCGGCCGTCTCGTTCGCGGCCAGCGTCTCGGTGGTGACGAAGGGCTCGTACTCGTTTCCGAGCACCTTCACCTTGCACTCGCCGGCGTTGAGCTCGAGGTCGAAATAGCCTTCGTCGTTCGACAGCGCTTCCTTCTGGCCGGCGGAAGGGTTGGTGCAGAGGACGGTCGCTCCACCGATGCGGTTGCGGCTGCCGCGGGCGAGCAGGCGGCCTTTGAGGTGGGCCTTCGGCGGCTCGGGCGGGCCGGCGTCGACGGCGGGTCCGGCGTCGGGCGCTTCCTCGAAGGCGAAGTTGTAGCCGTACTCGATCTGAATCGGCGCTGGTACGCCGTCGACCTCGGCCGGGGTGAAGGTGAACTTCTTGACCGCGATCAGCGCCGATTCGTCGAAGCCGTTGCCCACCGGCTCAATCACCGACGCATCGGTGACGCTGCCGTTCGCCCCAATCGTGACCAGCAACCGCACGGTCGCAGCGAGCCCCTGTGCCTGCGCTTCGGGCGGGTAGTCGGCCTTGATGAACTCGACGAGGGTCGGCGCTTTGGTGAGGACGGGAATGTGCACGCCGCCATCGACCTCGGTCCGCTTTGCGCCCTCGTACTGGGCGAACGCGGCAGAGCTGAGCAACATCGCGAGGGCAACGGGCAGGCGCATCGAGCGCGCGCGGTCTACCCCACGCTTGAGCGCAGGGGAATGCCGCGCTATCTCGGCCCCATGTCGATTGATCCGAAGCTGCTCGAGATGCTCGCCTGCCCGGAAGACCACGGCGCCCTTTTCTACTTCGCGGCCGAACAGTCGCTGTACAACCCGCGCCTTCAGCGCCGGTATGCGGTGGTCGACGACATCCCCGTGATGCTCATCGAAGAGGCGAAGCCGGTGGACGCGGCGGAGCACCAGCGGCTGATGAAGAAGGCAGAGTCGGAAGGCATTCGGCCGAACTGGACGTGATCGACACCCACTGCCACCTCGACGTCGAACGGTTCGACGCGGATCGCAGCGACGTGCTCGAGCGCGCGTGGGGCGCAGGCGTCACCGGCATCATCATCCCCGCCATCGGCCCTTCCGCGTGGGAAGCGCTGCTCGACTGGCCCGCGAAAGACGCCCGGGTGCAGGTGGCGCTCGGAATTCATCCTCAGCTGTTGCCGTCGTTGCCGCCCGAAGACGACGCGAAGCACCTCGCGCGGCTCGACACGTTGCTCGCGCGAAAGAAGGCGGTCGCGGTCGGTGAATGCGGGCTCGACGGCCCCAGCCAGGACAAGGCGCCGATGGATCGCCAGGTGGCGGTGTTGAAGGCGCACTTTCAGCTCGCGCGGAAACACAACCTGCCGCTGCTGGTGCATTGCCTTCGTGCGCACCCGGTGTTGCTGCAGCTGCTCAAGACCGAGCCGATTCCTCCTGCGGGTTTGTTGATGCACAGCTACAGTGGGCCGCGCGAGCTGACGGGAAAGTACGTGAAGCACGGCTGTCATTTCTCGTTCGCGGGTCCGGTGACGTTCGAAGAAGCGCGCAAGCCGCTGGAAGCCCTGGGCGCGGTGCCGTTGGATCGGTTGATGGTGGAAACGGACGCTCCGGATCAGGCGCCGCATCCGCACCGCGGTGGCCGCAGCGAGCCGGCGTACCTGCCGTTGATCGTGGCCGCGATGGCGAAGGCGCGCAACGAGCCCGTCGAGACGGTGCGGGCCGCGACGGTGGAGAATGCCCGCCGGTTCTTCCGCAGCCCCTGATTTCGTTTTTCTTCACCCGGATGTCGCCATGACCGCAGCCCTGCAGACCGCCGAAGCCCCCCCTTTCAAGCTTCACCGAAGGTTCGATCGCACGGGACGATTGCTGGGCGACAGCGGCATGCAGCGGCTCGCGAATGCGCGGGTGATCGTGTTCGGGCTCGGCGGTGTCGGCAGCTACGCGGTCGAAGGGCTGGTGCGCAGCGGCATCGGGCACCTGACGTTGGTCGACTTCGACGTGGTGTGCGTGACGAACATCAACCGCCAACTGCACGCGACGACGAGCACGGTCGGAAAGTCGAAGGCCGAGCTGCTGGCTCAGCGCTGCAAGCAGATCAACCCCGACGTCTCGGTCGAGTTCGTGAAGGAGTTCTACCGCGCCGAGGTCAGCGACCAGCTGCTCGAGGGCCATTGGGATTACGTCGTCGACGCGATCGACAACGTGAAGGCCAAGCTGCACCTGCTCAACGAGTGCGTGCAGCGCGGGTTCAAGGTCGTCAGCTCGATGGGAGCGGCCGGCCGCCTGGATCCCACCGTCGTCCGCGTCGAGGATCTCTGCGAGACGCACATGGATCCGTTCGCGAAGGACATTCGCAAGCTGCTGCGCCGCAAGTACGAGATCGACACCAACCGACCCACGGGCATCACGGCCGTCTATTCGATCGAGCCGCGCCGGGAACCATTCGAGCTCAAGTACGACGACGCCACCGAGGGCTTCATGTGCGTGTGCCCGCATGGCGAGAACGAGTTTCATTCGTGCGAGCACCGCAGCCAGATCGACGGCAGCGTGGCGTTCGTGACGTCGGTGTTCGGGATGAACATCGCCGGAGTCGTGGTCAGGCGCATTGCCCAGGGGCGGTGACATGAAGCGATTTCTTGCGGTGACCGTCGTGGCGTTGATGGGCTGCGGCGGCTCGGGCGCGTCGAGCGCGGGCGGCGGCGTTGGCACGGGCGGCGGCGTTGGCACGGGCGGCGGCGTTGGCACGGGCGGCGGCGTTGGCACGGGCGGCGGCGTTG
>JAYUXE010000355.1:0-5150 GCA_043753165.1 Archangiaceae bacterium
ACTGAGAATCGGGACGCGCGGTCTGGCGTCGCGACGCCGGGCGATGGGTCGAGTGACTCGCTGATGATGGGAGCGACCGCTGCGCCCGGCTCAGGTGCAGCGTCCCGGCCGGCGTTGGTCGCGGTCGCCGTGACGGCTCCGAGCCGGGTGCCGCTGTTCGCCGGTTTTGCCGTGCTCATCGCGCTGGCCGCCGGCGCCGTCTATTTCTTCACGCGGCCGCCGCCGATGATCGCGGTGCCCGTGGTGCCGACGTTGATTGAAGAAGTGGGCGTCGTCGACGCGGGCGTCGTCGTAGCGCCGCCTCTGCCTGTCGTGGAGGAGGTGGTGATGGTGCCGGACGCGGGCGTGGCGACGCCTCCCGTGCTGGCGGCCCCACGGAAGCTGGTGGTGCCTCCGGCCGAGGAGCTCGCTCAGCTGGCGGAGCTCGAGTCGCTGGTGCGCGAAAGGAAGTTCAAAGAGGCCGTCGAGATTTCCGACCGCACGAATCGGCTGCCGCTGTCACCGCTGGGGCTGTCGTACGCCGCGATGCTCAGCACGCAGGCCAGCTGCGGGCGGAAAGACCAAAGCGGCGCGCTGATTCGGTTTCGAACCATCACGCATCCGTCGCACGTCGCCGCCGCGAAGACGTTCTGCGGGAAGCACATCGACCCGACGCTGCTGTCGCGGTGAACGCAGCTCAGGCGAGCTGATCAACCGCCGCGCAGAACGCCTCGACGGTCTTCGCCTTTCGCAGCGTTCGAAACGTCCGGCCGTCTTCGGGCAGCCCCATCACCGCCACCGTGCTCTTCAGCTTCGAGAGCACCTGCGCATCGCCGCAGAACAGCGCCCCGTACTGCTCGGCGAGCCGGCGCAGGTACCGCTGGTGCGAGAGGATCAACTCGGACGCCGAAGGCGACGCCGGTGCGCGGCCGCGAAGCCGTTCGAACAGCAGGGGGTCCTTCATCGCGCCGCGGCCCAGCATCAACCCCGCCGCGCCCGTGTCGCGCAGCACGCGAACCCCCAGCTCGACCGTGTCGATGTCGCCGTTCGCAATGACCGGCAGCCGCGTCTGCTGCACGACGCGCGCGGTGATGCCGTGGTCCGCGTGGCCGTCGTACCGCTGCACGACGGTGCGCGCGTGAAGCACGAGAAAGTCGACGCCCGCGGCTTCGAACACCGGCAGCAGCGAGAACACCTGATGCGGATCGCTGTAGCCGGCGCGCACCTTGATCGAGAATGTGCCGGCAATCGTCTCGCGCAGCGCGGCAAGAATCGCGGGCAGCTCGGCCGGCCGTTCGAGCATGCCGCCCCCGCAGCCCACGTTCATGCGGCCGTAGGGACAGCCCATGTTGAGGTTCAGATGAATCGCTCCGGCGTCCTGCGCGGCGACGGCGGCTTCGACCAGCGGGCCCCGGTCGCGGCCAATCAGCTGAACGACCAGAGGAATGCCGTGCTCGTGCGCCTTCGCATCGTCGAGGTCGCCCTCTGACAGTCGAGCAGGCCCCGCAGCCGAGCCGGGACGCACGCGCATGAACTCGGTGAACAGCACGTCGGGCTTCACCCATTGCGCGAACACCTGCCGTACTGCGCGGTTCGTCACGCCCTGCATCGGCGCGAGCATCAACGGCCGCGAACCTTCCTGCCAGGGCAACGCCTTCATGCAGACAACACGCGCAGCAAATCCTGCAGCAGCTCGAAGTCACGCGCGCTCAGGTCCATCTTGTCGGTGAGCTCTTTCAACCGTGGAGCGAACGCTTCCCGCCGCCGCACGTCGCCCCGGAAAAACTGCCGCGCTTCGAGCTGCTCACCCAGCGTGGCGATCAACGCCTGGCGCGCCGCAGCGGGCGCCCGGAATTCGGGGTCATCGCTTTCCGTCGCTGCGTTGAAGAGCGCGAGCGTGACTGCGACTGAGTGGCTCAGGTTGAAGCTCTCGGTGGGGCCCGGCGTCGGCAGGCGGATCAACCGCGGGCACTGCGCGGCCTCGTCGATGGCCAGCCCAGTTCGCTCATTGCCGAACACGAGCGCCAGCGTCTCGCCCGCCTCGGGAATCATCAGCCGCGCGCGTGGCACCGACAGCCATGGAGCCGCCGCCGCGTCCGCAATTCTCGCCGACGTCCCGACTGCCAGCGACACGTCGGTGAGCGCCTCGGCCAGTGACTCGAAGACAGGCGCCCGGTCGAGCAGAATCTCAGACGGGTGCGACATCATGATTGCCTCGAGGCTCGTGCGGTCGGCGATGGGCTGCACGAGCCGCAGCCCGCAGCCGAAATTTCCGCAGAGGCGCGCGACGCTGCCGACGTTCAACGGACCTTCGGGCCGCACCAGCACCACGACGAGCCGCTCGAGCAGGTTCACTGGGACTTCAGTCGGGAGCGACGACGCCGTCCTTGTACCGCTTCGCGTCTTCCGAGCCGGCGGGGATGATTTGCTTCCCGTCTTTGCGCGGCCACGGGTCGTAGACTTCACCGCTGTCGCGCACGAGCACGTAGTGATCGCCGTGCTTCTTGCCCTTCTTGTCCGGCGCGTGGTCGATGTCGATCAACGCGGGCTTGCCGCCTGACGTGCCGATGCCCGAGTCCTTCAAGAATGGCTCGACCGCGCGAATGTCGAGCTGGTCGTTGGTGTTGTTGGCGCCGGCAATCTTGCCTTCCTTCGTCAGCATCGTGTTGTAGGTCGTCTCTTGCAGCAGGTTGACGTCGGCCTTGCTGATGGGCGCACCGGCGTCGATGCGCTTCTTCAGCTCGGTGAGCTTCTCTTTGTGGGCCTCGAACTTCTGAGTCCCTTCGCGGGCCGTCATGTTGTTCAAGTTGTAGTCGCACAGCTTGGACATCGAGGCTTTCGGGTCATCGCTCTGCAGCGCGGACGCGACGACCGTGACCGCGGCGCAGCCATCGGTGTGGGCGGGGTCGGTCTTTCGCTTCGAGTCGACCTGGGTGAGGCCTTCGAGGAACTTCTTCCGGCCGGCTTCGTCGCCCTTCGCGAGGCTGACCTTCTCGTTCATGTCCGACGACGGGAAGTCTTTGGACTCGGTGATGTGGTTCTTCCTGCTGACCGAGTCGGGGTGTGCTTCGGGCAGGCTGGTGTTCGCGGGGTTGAGCAGGTCGGCGATGAGGTACGGATGTTCGGCCGTCATCTGCTTGTCGAACTTGTGCGACTCGGCCTGGCCGATGCCGCCTGCTGCCGCCTGAAGCGTCGCGCGCAGCTCACCTTTCGTCTCGCAGCTGCGGACGATGTTCACCATCGCCTTCGAGTCGGCTTCCGTCGTGTAGCCGCTGCGCAGGGTCTCGAGCGCCTTGCCCTTCTCGTCGGTCGACAGCGACTTCGCGAGCGCGGGGTTGGCGTTGACGAGCTTGCGGATGTCCGTGTCGCTGCCGTTCGCGACGGCCTTCTTCAGCGCGTCTGCGTCGCTGCCCTTGTCGGTCGACGCGGCGGTGATGCTGTTGACTGCCATGCCCGAGTTGGCCAGCGAGCGCATGTTGGCGATCTCGGCCTTGAGGTCGGACTTCACTTCGGCGGCGGCGGGCGAGTGCGCGACGTACTTGCCGGTGATCGACATCGGCTTCTTCTTCGCGTCGGCGAACCCTTCGGTCTGCTTCGCGGCGGGTGCGGTTGGTGCCGGCGGCGCAGCGGGCTTCACGACGTCTTCGATTTTCTTCTGTGCCGTCGAGATGAGGTTCGAGACTCCCGACTTGATGCCTTCGATGCCCATGGCCGCTCCGGGTAGGTGGGGGGGATGAAAAGGGAGCGCAGCGTAGATCAGGGCACCCACGCCGTGCGTGCGACGAACGGCGGGGCCGGCAGGTTCGAGAGGCCGCCGCGCACGCGCACCGTGTAGGTGCCGGGGTACACGCGGCCCGAGAAGATGAAGGGCGTTGTCGCACCATTGCAGGGGACGACGAAGGTGAAGGCGTAGCCGCGCGTGTTCTCGGTGAAGTCGACCAGGGCGCGGTCGGCGCTCGAGCAAGACGACGCGGGCTGCGCGCCGTTGAGCAGAACGGTGCCGGTGATGGCGAGGGTCAGCACGTTCGGCGCGAGCGCCGTCTGGTTCACCGTCACCCCGAGCGCGTCGTACGCATCGAACGCCGGAGCGGGAAGGTTCGAGAGGCCGCCACGCACGCGGACTTTGTACGTGCCGGGGTAGACCTTGCCAGTGAAGGCGAAGGGCGTCGTCGCCCCGTTGCAGGGGACGGCAAAGGTGAAGGCATAGCCGCGGGTGGTCTCGATGAAGTCGACCGACGCGCGGTCGGCGCTCGAGCAGCCGGACAGGGGTTGCGCGCCATCGAGGGTGACGAGGCCGCCGACGTCGCGCGTCTGCACGTCGAGCGCGAGGCCTGGCTGGTTTGCGGTGACGACGAGTGCGTCGCGCGCATCGAACGCCGGAGCGGGAAGGTTCGAGAGGCCGCCGCGCACGCGGACTTTGTAGGTGCCCGGGTAGACCTTGCCGGTGAAAGCGAAGGGCGTCGTGGCGCCGTTGCAGGGGACGACGAAAGTGAACGCGTAGCCGCGGGTCGTTTCGGTGAAGTCGACGGACGCGCGATCAGCGCTGGAGCAGCCCGAGGTGGGTTGCGCGTTGTTGAGGGTGACGAGGCCGGACACGTCGTGGGTGGTGACGTTCAGCGCGAGCGCGGTCTGGTTGGCGGTGACGACCAGCGCGTCAATGGCATCGAAGGCGGGAGCCGGAAGGTTCGAGAGGCCGCCGCGCACGCGGACTTTGTACGTGCCGGGGTAGACGCGGCCGGAGAAAGCGAAGGGCGTCGTGGCGCCGTTGCAGGGGACGACGAAAGTGAACGCATAGCCGCGGGTTGTCTCGGTGAAGTCGATGGACGCGCGGTCGGCGCTGGAGCAGCCGGAAGTGGGTTGGGCGTTGTTGAGGGTGACGAGGCCGCCGACGTTCTGGGTGAGGACGTCGAGGGTGAGTGCAGTCTGGGCGCTGGTGACGGTGAGGGCATCGCGCGCATCGAATGCGGGGGCGGGCAGGTTCGAGAGGCCGCCGCGGACGCGGACTTTGTACGTGCCGGGGTAGACCTTGCCGGTGAAGGCGAAGGGCGTCGTGGCTCCGTTGCAGGGGATGTTGAAGGCGAAGGTGTCGCCACGCGTGGTCTCGATGAAGTCGACGATGCCGCGGTCAGCGCTCGAGCAAGACGAGGCGGGTTGCGCGCCGTTGAGCAGCA
>JAYUXE010000356.1:0-2108 GCA_043753165.1 Archangiaceae bacterium
TCCCATCGTCTCTGCGCCCGAGCCCGTGCGGTCGATTCACGACGACGCGGAAGACGCGTTCGCCGCGGACGTGCTGCGCGCGCAAAAGAAGCGGTACCAGTTCGCGGCCATCGCGGCGTGCGTCGTCATCGTCGGCGCGGGCGGCATGCTGTTGCGCTCTGCGTTTCTGACCTCTGACGACAAGCGCACGGGGGACACGACGGCCCCTGCGATTGTCCCCGCAGCGAAGCCGATTGCCGTCGTCGTGCCGCAGCCCGTCGTCGACGACCAACCCGTGGCTGGCTCGCTGCGCCCATACCCTTTTCCGACCACGGAGGTTGCCCCCGAGCCGGGCGCCGTTCAGAAGGCCAGTGTCGCGGCTGAGCCGGACGAGGTGCAGGCGCTGACGCCGAAGCCCGCCGCGAAGCCGAAGCCTGCACCCGCGCCGAAGCCGAAGCCTGCCGAAGAAGCGCCGCGGAAGCCGGTGCGTCTCGACGACGACTGACGCCCCGCAGTGGTATGAGCGCTCGCACCATGAGCCAGGTCGCCCTGATCACCGGAGGCACCCGCGGCGTCGGCCGCGCCCTCTCATTGCGTCTTGCCAAACGCGGCATGGACATCGTCGCCACCTACCGGCGCGACACCGAAGCCGCTGACGCACTGAAGAAAGAAGTCGAAGCGCTGGGCCGCAAGTGCGTCGTCGCCACGGCCGACCAGCTCGAGCCCGAGAGCCTGTTGCCGGTGTTCGAGGGCATCAAGTCGCAGTTCGGGCACCTCGACGTGTTCGTGGCGAACGCGGCGTCGACCAAGTTCGCTCCGCTGATGGACACGAAGCTTCACCAGATGGACAAGACGTTCAACGTCACGGTGAAGAGCTTCCTGCTCGGCTGCCAGAACGCGGCGCCGTTGATGAAGGGCCGCAACGGAAAAATCGTCGCCGTCTCCGGCATGGATTCGCGCATCGCCCTGCCCTTTCACGGCCTGCTCGGCGCGATGAAAGGAGCGATGGAGATCCTCGTTCGCTACCTCGCCACCGAGCTCGCTTCCGACGGCATCCGCGTCAACGCCGTGAACCCCGGCTACATCGACACCGAATCGTCGCGCTTCTACGTCGGCGTCGCGCAGTGGGAAAAAATGGCGAACCAGCTGGGCGCGATGGTTCCGACGGGCACCATCGGCACGGCCGACGAGATCGCGGCGAGCATCGAATGGCTGTGCATCGATGACTCGCGGTACGTGAACGCGACGACGCTGGTGGTCGACGGCGGGCTCGAGGCGAACTACCAGATGTTTCTGTCGAGCAAGCTGGCCGGCTAGCCGCGGTGCGGTACTTCGTCACCTTCTATTACTGGCTGATCTTCGTCCCGACGATCATCTTTGGTTGGTGCCTCGCGGTGCCGCTGTGGCTCATCACGATGCCCTTCGACCCTGCGCAGACCGTGCTGCAGCACTTCGTGCACGGGTGGGTTTTTCAGTACCTGAAGATCTGGCCCGGCTGGAGCGTGAAGGTGCTTCACCGCGAGCGCCTTCCAAAAGGCCCCTGCGTCTACGTGGTGAACCACCAGTCGATGGCCGACGTGGTCGCGGTAATGGGGCTCTTCACGCAGTACAAGTTCGTCTCGAAGGAGACGCTGTTCGACCTGCCAATCGTGGGCTGGACGATGAAGATGCTGAAGTACATCCGCGTCGAACGAGGCAAGCCGCACTCGATGCACCAGATGGTCGAAGAGTGCCGCGGGTGGATTCGCAAGGGCGTGCCAGTGCTGATTTTCCCCGAGGGTACGTACTCGCCTGACGTGAAGAAGCTGCTGCCGTTCAAGCGCGGCGCGTTCATGGTCGCGCTCGAAGAGAAGGTGCCGCTGGTGCCCGTTTTCTTGCGCGGCACGACCGAGCTCATTCACGAAGACGGCCCGTGGATGTCGCCCCGCGCGACCATCACCGTCGACGTGCAGGAACCGATGCTTCCGCTGGAAGGTGAAACGGACGAGCAGCTCGCGTTTCGTGCACGCCGGCTGTTCGCCGAAGCGCTGGGCAAAGCGCTTTAGCCGCGGTGCACTACCAGGTGTCGGTGCGGAACACGGGCATCAAGTTCACGCGCTCGTCCCACGTCGCGTGGCGCACCGCGAAGA
>JAYUXE010000357.1:0-11320 GCA_043753165.1 Archangiaceae bacterium
CGCGACGATCAGCGTGGCGGCCGCGACCCCGTAGATGACGTTCGCCGTCGCCGCCGAGGCGCGCGCGTTGTCGAGGGCCTGAGACGCTTCACGCGCGGAGCCAATCGTCTCGGCCCGCTTCGCTTCGCCCTGCGCCGAGTACGCGAACGCAAGCCCTGCCACCAGGAATCCCCCCCCGATGATGTAGCCGTACCGGTGACGCGCGAAGCCGGCGGTCGGCGTGTCGTCTGCTTTCTCGGCCACCTCCGGCTTGTCCGTCGCCGGCTTGTCGACCGCTTCCGTCGCCTTGCCCGGCTCTTCTGCCTTCTTGCGCTTCGGCGTGAGCTCGACGCCTTCGAACTTCGGCTTCGCCTCGGCGTCTTCCTCTTTCGGATCCTCGGCGCGCGCGTGAAGTGGCGCGGCGATCAGCACAGCGAGGAAAAGCGGAAGGGTGCGCCTCATGCGGAGCGGGACTATACCCGCGCGCAATGCAGGTGCACGTGAACGGAAAATCGCGCGAGATACCCGACGGCCTCACCGTTCACGGGTTGCTCTTGACGATGCAGATCGATGGCCAGCAGGTCGCGGTCGAGCTCAACGCGCTGGTGGTGCGCCGGGCCAACCACGCGTCCACGCCGCTGCAGCCGGGCGACCAGATCGAGATCGTCACTTTCGTAGGAGGAGGTTGAAGACATGTTCACCATCGCCGGCAAGACCTTCACGTCGCGGCTGATCGTCGGCACGGGCAAGTACCCGTCGCTGGCCGTGATGAAGCAGTGCCACGAAGAATCCGGAGCGCAGCTCGTCACCGTCGCCGTTCGCCGCCTCGACCTCAAGGCGCAGGGCGAAGCCTCGATGCTGCACTGGCTCGACCGTTCGAAGCTGACGCTGCTGCCGAACACTGCGGGTTGCTACACGGCCGAAGACGCGATTCGCACCTGCCGCCTCGCTGAAGAGCTCGGCCTGTCGAAGTGGGTGAAGCTCGAGGTGCTGGGCGACGAGAAGACGTTGTTTCCCGACGTCGAAGAGACGTTGAAGGCCGCGCGCGTGCTGGTGAAGGAAGGCTTCACGGTGCTGCCGTACACGTCCGATGATCCGATCGTCGCGAAGAAGCTCGAGGCGATCGGGTGCGTGGCGGTGATGCCGCTGGCGGCTCCCATTGGCTCGGGGCTCGGCATCCGGAACCCGCACAGCCTGCGAATGGTGATGGAAGCGGTGAAGGTGCCCGTGATCGTCGACGCCGGGGTCGGCACCGCCAGCGACGCCGCCATCGCGATGGAGCTCGGCTGCGATGCGCTGTTGATGAACACCGCGATCGCCGGCGCGCGCGAGCCGGTGCGAATGGCCAGGGCGATGCGGCTCGCCGTCGAGGCCGGGCGCGAGGCGTTTCTCGCCGGCCGCATTCCGATGAAGGCCTACGGGTCGGCGTCGAGCCCGCTGGAAGGGCTTGTCGGACGGTGAAGCTGCCGACGGTGATCGTGATCACCGACTGGTCGATGGGCGAGGACGCGCTGTTTTCCCAGCTGGCAAAGGCGGGAAAAGTGGCAGTGCAGCACCGCAACCCGGGCGTCACGGCGCGCGTGTATTTCGAGCAGGCGGTGCGGCTCAAGGCGCAGTGCGATCGCGTCGGCGCAGACCTGTTCGTCAGCGCCCGGCTCGACGTCGCGCTCGCGCTGGGCACGCACCTGCACCTTCCTTCCTGGGCGCTGCTGCCGGCCGAGGTGAAACACCCGAAGTGGGTCAGCGTCGCGGTGCACTCGGAAGAAGAAGCGCGCCGCGCGAAGGGGGCCGACCTCGCGCTCGTCAGCCCTGTGTTCGAGAAGGCCGGAGTCACACCGCTGGGCCCCGACGGTTTCGCGCGCCTCGCCGCCGTCACGCCCTGCCCTGCCTACGCGCTGGGTGGCGTGACGCCTGAAAACCTCGCCCAGCTTCCCAACGCCGCCGGGGCCGCCGCCATCTCTTCCGTGCTGCGCGCCCAGGATCCCGGCGCCGTGGTCGCAGCGTTCAATCGGGCGAGGTTGAAGCAGTAGGCATGCGGTACCATGGCGGCATGAAGATCAAACCTCGGTCTTCTCTCGAGGACGAAGGCCGACGACACGCGAGCAGCAAAGTCGAAGCCGTGCGAGCAACGCTGAGGGTCGCTTCGCACCTCGAGCCCCTGTCCACATGACCATCGACCTCCGGCCCCTGTCGCTGGGTGAAATCCTCGACCGCTCAGTCTCGACCTGGCGCGCGCACTGGCTGGCGCTGTTCAAGATCTTCCTCGGCCTGCAGCTGGGCACCTGGGTGCTGATGAAGGCCTGGGAGCTCATCTCGAGCCGTTACTTCCCGGCCGCGCGCGGCGGGCAGCGCATGGTCGAGATGATGCAATCCGACCCGATGGAAGCAGTGAAGCAGATGGGCGGCAGCTGGTCGGTGTTCGCGGCGCTGATGCTGTTCGCGATGTTCGGCAGCTACTTCTGCGCCATCGCGGCGACCCACTACGTCTACCCACGGATGATCGGGCAGACGTCATCGGTGCGCGGGGCCCTGACGCTCGCATCGGGCCAGCTCACGTCCATCGCCGGCTTCTGCGCGTTGTTCATTGCGTGGGTCGTCGGGGTCGGGCTGCTGCTGGTCGCTCCGGGATCCGCGCTGGTGGCGTTGAGCACCCGCGGCGAGCCCGGGCCAGCAAAGGTCACCCTTGCCGTCGTCGGCGTGCTGCTCGCGCTCGCCGGGTCCGTCGTGCTCGTGCTGTGGCTGATTCTTCGCTTCATGCTCGGCGCGCAGGTACTGGCGCTGGAGCCCGGCGGGGCAATGCACGCGTTCCGCCGGAGCAACGCCCTGTCGTCCGGCCGCGTCGAGCCGGGCTTCATGGGCCTGACGAAGATTCGCCTCACCATCGTCTTCACCGTCATCGCGCTGATCTTGCTGACGGTCAGCGGCGTGTTCGCGATTCCGCAGATGGCGCTGATCTTCATCTACACGAACCCGATGGACCCCGTGCACTCGAACCCGGACGCGATCCCGCTGCTCTTCAAGGTCCCGGCCGAGCTGATTCCAGTCGTCGTGCAGGCGGTGCTCTCACCCATCATGATCGTGTTCAACCTCGTCTTCTACATGGACGTGCGCGTGCGCCGCGAAGGGCTGGATCTCGAGCTCAAGTTGAAGGCCGCGCAGCCGTGATCGGGCTCGTGCTGGTCGGACTGCTGCAGTCGGCGCCAGCCACGGACACGGTCGACCGCGCGAAGCTCGAAGAGATCTACCAGCGCCCCGGGTTCGAACGCGCGCGCCGCCGCAACGATGGTGCCCTGCAGCAGCTCTGGAAGAACTTCGTCGCCTGGTTCAACAAGGCCTTCGGCTCGCGCGGGGCCGAGACGTATTCCGTCGTCGCGCGCTTCGTCGTGCTGCTCGTCGCCGCGCTGGTGGCGCTGTGGGCGGTGCTGAAGATGCTGGGGCGCAAGCGTGCGGCGGTCGCACCCGCGGCCAGCGCAGGACCTGCGCCGCTGGTCCTCGATGATCCCACCACCCACCTCGGCCGCGGCCGCGCGCTGCTGGCCACCGATTCCCGCGCGGCACTTCGCGAAGGCCTGCTGGCCCTGCTCTCGACCCTGGAACGTCAGAAGCTCGCGCGCCCCGATCGCGTGAAGACGAACAGGGAATTGGCGGGCGAGCTGCCCGGCCGCGGTGCCCCTGCTTCCCTCACATCGCGCGTCGAACAGCTCGTCGCCTGGTACGACCGCACCTTTTATTCACTCGAGCCCGTCGGCACGCAGGACGCCGCGCGCTTCCTCGACGACATCGAACGGCTCGCATGAAGCGCTGGCCATGGATTCTGCTCTTCGCCCTGGCGGTCGGCCTCGGCCTGCTCACCAGCACGCCGGATCCGAACGACGTGCAGATTCCATCGATCGACAACGCAGGGCCGCACGGTTCGAAGGTGCTGCACACCTGGCTCACCGAAACCGGCTCGACCGTCGAAGCGCTCCACGCGCCGTTGACCTCGTTGCCGGCAGGACTTCAGGCGCTGGTGATCGCAGCGCCCACGCTGCGGCAGATCTCGGAAGAAGAGGTCGAGGCCCTTCAGCGCTTCGTCGATGGCGGGGGCACGCTCGTCTATCTCTCGCCCCGCCCCGCGGCGACCCAACCCGCGATGGCACAGTGGCTCACCCTCGACGACGCGCAGGGCAAGCTCATCGACCTCGCCACCACGGGGGGGGATCTCGGCGGCACGACGATCGCCAACGCGTCTTCCCTGATGCCCGCGGTGAAGACGATTCGCGTGGGCGCCGACACGGTGCTCGACGTCGACCTGAAGGACGCGGTCGCAGTCGCCGGCCGGGCGCTGTGGACGTGGCCGCAGGGCAAGGGCCAGGTGTGGATCGCCGCGGGCCCGGACTTGATCGAGAACCGCCGCCTCGAGCTCGAAGGGAACCTCGCCTTCTGGGCGCAGCTGCGGGGCCTGCACCTGGGCTTCGACGAATTTCACCATGTCGCCGCAGCGCCCCCGGCGTGGTCGGCCAACCTCTGGGCCGCGCTGGTGCAGTTCGTCTTCGTCGGCCTGCTCTTCGTCGCTGCGCGTTCGCGCCGACTGGGCCCCGCGCGTCCGACCCCGGTTCGCGAGCACCGATCTTCCCTGGAGTACGTGCACGCGATGGGCGCGCTGATGGAACGCGCGGGCGTCGAGGCCGAGCTGAAGCTGAAGATGCGCGAACGGCTGCGGCGCCTGATGCACGAACGGCTGGGCATCGCGGTCACGCTGCCGGCCGAGGACGCTTCCGTTGCGCTCGCCACCCAAACCGGGCTGCCCCCCGACGCCTTTGCCGCGCTGGATCTCAAGCTTCAAACCGAGTGCCCGTTCGCCCTCGTTTCGGCTCAGGCGGCACGCGTCGAAAATGCGATCGTCGGCCGAAGACAAGTCTTAAGGGACTGACAGCCGCCGCAGTGCTACGCGGGTGGTCCTTTGTCTGGCGAAGTCGCAATCGACATTCGGGACGTCAGCAAGCGGTACGGACCCAGGTGGGCGCTGGCGCGCGTCACGTATTCGCTTCCGGTCGGTCGTTCGCTGCTGCTCACGGGCCACAACGGTTCTGGCAAGACCACGCTCTTGCGCATGATCGCCACCGCCAGCTTTCCCACCGCGGGGAAGCTGCTCGTGCTCGGGCAGGACTCGCGCGATGACCGGCAGTCGATTCGGACGAAGGTCGCGCTGCTGTCGCACGCCAGCTTCCTCTACGAAGATCTCACCGCGACCCAGAACCTCGTCATCCTCGGCCGATTGATGGGCTTGAAGGATCCCGAAGGCGACGCCAACGCGCTGCTCGAACGCGTCGGCCTGAAGTCCCGCACCGACAACCCCGTGCGCCAGTTCTCGGCCGGCATGCGCAAGCGCGTCGCCATCGCCCGGCTGCTGCTCAAAGCGCCCGCGATCGCCCTGCTCGACGAGCCCTTCGGTGAGCTCGACCCGGCCGGCATCGACCAGATGGAACAGCTGATCGCCGAGCTCAAAGCGAAGGGCAGCACGCTGGTGCTCGCGACGCATCAAGTCGACCAGGGCATTCGTTTGACCGAGGCGCGCCTGCACCTCGAGAACGGCCGCATCGTCGAGGCCGCATGAGCCGCCCCGGCCTCTTCGGCACACTGCTGATCGTGCTGCGGAAGGATCTGCTCATCGAGTGGCGCACCCGCGCGCGCCTCAACGCGCTCATCTTTTTCGCGCTGGCCACCCTGCTGATGTTCAACTTCGCGCTGGGCCCCGACACCGTGCTCATGCGCGCGCACGCCGCCGGCTACCTGTGGCTCGCGATCCTCTTTTCGTCCGTGCTGTCACTGGGCGAGTCGTTTCGCATCGAGATGGAAAATCTTTCGCTCGACGGCATCAAGCTGGCCCCCGCCGACGCGCGCGCGATCTTTCTGGGCAAGGCGCTGGGCAACACCCTGATGCTCCTGCTGCTGTCGCTCGTTCTTCTTCCCGCCACCATCGCCCTGTTCGACGTGCACATCGTCATGGGCCTGCCGTCGTTCGTGGGCATCTTGATCATCGGCTCGATGGCGATCAGCGCGCCGGGCACCATCTATGCGGCGATCGCGTCGAACGCGCGCGCCCGCGACGTGCTGCTGCCGCTGCTGCTCTTCCCCATTCTCATCCCTGCCCTGCTGGCCTGCGTGAAGGCGTCGACGCTCGTGCTTCAAGGTGATCCAATGAACCAGTTGGACTCATGGCTGCGGTTGCTGCTGGCCTTCGTTGTCATCTATTGGTCCATCGGGTTCGTGTTGTTCCCCCGCGTCATCGAGGACGACTGACACATGCAGCTCGACATTCCTCTCAGCATCCTGCTGCTCATCATCGTCCTGGTGGCGACGCAGATCTTCGTGCCGTCGATTCGCAAGTGGGTGTGGCCCGCGATCGCCGTCATCGCCGTCGGCATGCTCGCGGTGCACCCGTACTTCGCGCTGGTGTGGGCACCCCCCGAGCGCGAGATGGGCGACGTCTATCGAATCATCTACGTGCACGTGCCGCAGATTCAGGTCGCGCTCGTGGTGCTCGCGATCAACGCGGGCTGCTCACTTGCCTACCTGATGAAGAAGAGCTGGGTCACCGATTCGCTGGCCGAAGCGTCGGCCGAAGTCGGCGTCTACATGGGCTCGGTGGCGGTGCTGCTGGGCGCCATCTGGGGCAAGCCGACCTGGGGTGTGTACTGGGACTGGGACCCGCGCCTCACCACCGCCGCGATCCTCATCGTCGTCTACACGGGCTACCTCACCCTGCGCCGCTTCGTCGAAGACCCCGAGAAGCGCGCCACCTGGTCCGCGGTGATGGGCATCATCGCCTTCGTCAACGTGCCGATCACCTACATGAGCGTGAAGTGGTGGAACAGCCTTCACCAGAAACAGTCTTCGCCCAAGACCGTCGACCCGCAGATGGTGTGGGTGCTGCACTGGAGCCAGGTCGCTTTCTTCGCGCTGATGACGACCTTCGTCTGGCACCGCTACCTGGTCGCCAAGGCGCAGCGCGAGAAGGAAGTCGCCCTGCCGGATGCACTTCCTCCCGCGCGCCCGGAGGCCGCATGAGCTGGCTCGTCCTCGCCCAGGCGGCCGCCACCGAAGCCCCCCGAATGGGAAGAATCGTCGGCGGCTGGGAATACGTTTGGGCTTGTTACATTCTGACGTGGGCAGGAATCGTCCTCTACGCGGGATCCCTGTTCCTTCGCCGCCGTAAGCCGTAGGGAGCCGACCATGACGCCTGCCTCTAAGAATCGCCTGCTCGCTGTCGGAGCCCTGCTCGTTGCCGGAGGCGCCCTCGCCATCATCTCGTGGGGCAACATCGGCGAGAACCTCGTCTACTACTGGACCCCCAGCGAGATGCTGGCCCAGGGTGAAAAGGCCTACGGCCCGACCGTGCGGCTCGGTGGCGTCGTCTCGCCCGCCAGCATCGTCTGGAACGCGGGCCACACGGCGCTCGACTTCAAGGTGGCCGACAGCCGAGAGCCGGACGCTCCGACCGTCGCCGTCTCGTGCGACCAGGTGCCACCGCAGATGTTCCGTGAAGGCATCGGCGTCGTCGTCGAAGGCACGTACGCGAAAAGCGGCACCTTCAAGACGAGCCGACTGATGGTGAGCCACAGCAACGAATACCGCCCGCCGAAGCCCGGCGAGGACACCAAGAACTGGCAGAAGTCGCTGGACCTGGCTGAGACCTCGGCGGCCCAGTGAATTCCACCATCGGGTATTCGTTGGTGCTTGGCGGCTTGTTGTCCGCCGTGTTCGCCGCGGTTGTCGGCATCTGGTCGGGCCTGACGCGGCGCGAGTCGCTGCTGCCGTGGGTGCAGCGCGCCGTCTACGCGTTCTGCGCGTGCATGATCTTGAGCAACCTGACGATGGTCAACGCGCTGCTCTCGCACGACTTCTCGGTGAAGTACGTCGCGCAGGTGGGCAGCCGGGCGACACCCACCATCTTCACCATCGTCTCGCTGTGGTCCGCGCTCGAGGGCAGCATTCTCTTCTGGGGCGCGATCATGGGCCTCTACCTGTTCGCCTTCACCTTCGTGTACCGCAAGGAACACGGCCGCTACATGCAGCTGGCCTTGGGCAGCATGGCGGTGGTCGCGACCTTCTTTGCCTTTCTGATCGCGGGCCCGGCAAATCCGTTCACGGCGATTCCGAACCCGATGGCCGACGGCCCCGGGCCGAACCCGCTGCTGCAGAACCACGTGCTGATGGTCATCCACCCGCCGATGCTGTACTTCGGCTTCGTGGGCATGACGGTGCCCTTCGGCATCGCCGTCGGGGCCCTGCTTCGTGGCGAGCTCGGCGACGCCTGGCTCGTGCCGCTTCGCAAGTGGATGCTCATCCCGTGGACGTTCTTGTCGGTCGGCATCATCCTCGGCAGCTGGTGGGCGTACGCGGTGCTCGGCTGGGGCGGGTACTGGGCGTGGGATCCGGTCGAGAACGCGTCCTTTCTTCCGTGGCTCACCGCGACCGCGTTCATCCATTCGACGATGGTGCTCGAACGGAAGAAGTCGCTGAAGCTGTGGACGCTGTCGCTCGCGCTCGGCAGCTTCGTGTTGACCATCGTCGGCACGTTCATGACGCGGTCGGGTGTCTTCAACTCGGTGCACTCGTTCACCCAGTCGGACATCGGGCCCACGTTCCTCTTCTTCATCGCGTTTTTGCTGGTGGCCTGCATCGGGCTGCTGGCGATTCGCGGGCCGCTGCTCGTTGCCGAGACCGAGCTCGAGAGCGTCGCCTCGCGCGAAGGCGCGATTCTCTTGAACAACCTCGTGCTGGTGGCGATCACCTTCACGGTGCTGCTGGGCACGCTGTTCCCGCTGGTGAAGGAAGCGCTGCAGGGCAAGCGCATCAGCGTCGGCGAGCCGTACTTCAACACCATGGCGTTGCCGGGCGGCCTGTTGATGCTGTTCTTGATGGGCGTCGGGCCGATGCTTCCGTGGGGTCGCGCGGACAGCAAAACGGTCATTCGCCAGTTCGTGATTCCGGGCTCCATCGGGGTCCTGGTCGTGATCGCGTGCCTGCTGTTCGGGCTGCGCGGGTTCATGCCGTTGACGGCGTTCGGGCTGGCGGGCTTCGTCACCGTGATCACGCTTCGCGAGCTGCTGCTTCCCGCGCGCGAGCGCATGGCGGCGCAGAAGGAAAACCCGTGGACGGCACTGGTGCGCAGCGCCAGCCGTTCGCGCCGGCGGTTCGGTGGCTACGTGGTGCACCTGGGCATCGTCGCGATCATCGTGGCGATCGCCGCATCCAGCGCGTTCAAGATTCACAACACGGGCACGTTGAAGGTGGGCCAGACGCTGGAAGTCGGTGGCCATCAGATTCGCTTCGACGGGCTCGCCAGCGGGCAGGAACCGCACCGCAGCTGGATTGGGGCCAACATCACCGTCATCTACCCGGGCGGCCGCGAGGCGAAGCACCACGGGTTGAGCTCGCCGCGCATGAGCTTCTACGAGCGTCAGACGGATCCGGTCGGCTCGCCCGCGGTCGATGAAGAGATCTTGAAAGACATCTACGTCGCGCTGCTGTCGTTCGACAAAGACAACAACACCGCCAGCTTCAATGCCTGGGTTTTCCCCCTGGTCGGGTGGATCTGGTACGCGATTCCCCTGCTGGTGCTGGGCTCGCTGATCGCGATGTGGCCGCAGCGCAAGCGTGAGGCCGAAGTGGCCGTCGCCACCGGCCCGGCAGTTCCTTCAGGGTCCCCGTGAGCGCACAGATGGCGAAGCTGTCGCCTCCGGGCTCCGGACGACGTTGGGGCATCATCGTGTTCGCGGTGGCCGCCGCCGGCTTTCTGCTGTTCGTGCTCGCGCGCCTGATGTTCGCCGAGGCCTTCGTGGGCAAGGCCTACGACCCGCACGCGGTGCCCTTCATGATGGAAGGGAAGCCGGCGCCGTTGTTCTCGATGAAAGACCTTCGCACCGGCGAAGTGGTCAACCTGAAGGACTACATCGGGCGGCCGATTGTCCTGAACTTCTGGGCGACGTGGTGCGGGCCGTGCAAGATGGAACACCCGGTGCTCGAGTGGGCGCAGCGCCAGTACAAGGACGACGTGGTGTTCATCGGAATCGTGTTCGAGGACAACGAAGAGAACACGAAGAAGTTCCTCACCGAGAACGGCGGCAGCTGGCGCCAGCTGTACGACCCGAAGTCCACCGTCGCCGTCGACTACGCCGTCGCCGGAGTGCCCGAGACCTACTTCATCAACCGCCAGGGCACGATCGTCGGCAAGTACGCGTACCCCATCGACCCCAAGACCATCACCACGCGCATCGAGGAGATCCTCAAGTGATCTCTTTCGCGTTGATGCTGTCGTTGGTGGTGAACCAGGGCTACGCGCCGGCGCGCCCGGCCGTCGACCCGCTGGATCAGACGCGCGAGCAGCGGGTGATGCGGCTCGGCAAGAAGTTCCGCTGCGCCGTGTGCCAGGGCGTCGCGATCTCCGACTCGCCTGCGTCGATGGCGCGTGCACAGCTGGACAAGGTGCGTGAGCTCGTCGCCGAGAACAAGACGGACGACGAGATCGAGACGTACTTCGTCGCGCGCTATGGCGAATGGGTGCTGCTCGAGCCGCGCAAAGAAGGCCTGAACGCGTTTCTGTGGGTGGGCCCGGTGATGCTGTTGGTCGCGGGTCTGGTGATCATCATGAGCCAGGTGAAGAAGAAGGCCGCGACGCCGCTGGCTCCCGTCGAGGCGCCCGCGTCCGACGACTTTCTCGCCCAGGTCCGGGCGGATCTGGAGAAGTGATGGGCGGCCCACACCCGACCAACTGGCTGCCCGGCATTCTCGCGGTCTCTGCGGCCTTCGTCGCCGCGGTGGTGTTCGTGCTCGTGTCGTTGCGAAGGCACCGGCCCACGGCGCCGCCGAGCTCGGAAGAAGATCTCGAGATTCGGTACCAGGGGCTCATCGCGCAGCTCAAAGAGCACGGCGCGAACAAGCACATCCACTCGGCCGAGGCCTGGGCAGACGAACAGGCGCGGCTCGAGCAGGCGGCGGCCGCGGTGCTGCGCGAAAAGGCGGGCGTGAAGCATGCGGCGCTGAAGTCCGAAACGCGCGCGTCGAAGAAGGCGGCGCAGGCCGCGGCGGCCACGGGCTTCTTCGCGAAGAACCCGGCGATCAAGGGTGCGTTGTGGGGCGCGGGCATCGTCGGTTTCTTCGTGATTCTGGGCGTGGTGCTGTCGCAGGAATCGACGGCGCGCACCGATGGGCAGGGGATGACGGGAGCCGTGCCGGGCGAAGCGGCGGGGCCGATGGCCGAACGTCCGCCCGCGGAAGATCTCGAGCTCAAGACCGCGATGGCGCGCGCGAATCGGTCGCCCGATGACATCGAGGCGTTGAGTGAAGCGGCGAAGCA
>JAYUXE010000358.1:0-5140 GCA_043753165.1 Archangiaceae bacterium
GGGCGCCCGTCGGCGAATGCGTCGAGCAGCGGCTTTAACGTTCTGGCGCGGGCGGCAGAGATCACTTCTCGGGGACGTCGCCGACGACCACCACCTGGCCGGCCTCGATCTCGGCCTTGAACGCCGGCTGGTCGTCGCACACTCCCGGCGACGTGACGTTCTTTCCCGTGTCGAGATCGAACCCGATTTCGTGGCACGGGCAGACGACCATGTTCTCTTCGATGCGCCCGCCCGACAGCAGACAGCCCGCGTGGTTGCACCAGTCGTCCAGCGACTTGTAGCTGCCGTTCACCTTCGCGATCAGCACGTCCCGCTTGCCGACCTTGTAGCTGCGAAGCTCGCCTTCTTTGAGGTTGGCGGGGCCCAGCGAAATGCGTCTCACGTGCGTCAGGGTAGCTGGAACTCGCGGCCCTTCGTCTCGAGAAATTTCAATGCCTGCGCGCGAACCGGCGCCAGGTGCTCGAACATGTCGTGGGCCTTCTTCGTTTCCAGCTGGGTCGGCGTCAGGAACTTCGACAGATCCGTCACCGATTTCACCTGCAGCGGCTCGGTGCCCGCGAGGCCCGCGTCCGGCACGGCCAGCTTCATCGCCGCCGCCAGGTTCTCGGTGGTGAGGTTCGGAATCGTTCGATCGCCAAGCCCCTGCTGCACCAGCACTGCGCGCGTCTTCGGCAGCGCTGCGGCGAGGTTCACCGGGTCGGCGGACTCGAGGAACAGCTGCGCGGTGGCGCGGAAGATCATGAAGCCCGACTGGTACTCGAGGGTGCCGAAGTCGCCGCCGGTCTTCGCCGCGATCAAGAGCCCGATGAGATCGTGAATCTCGGGGCTGACGAGAATGTTCGACAGCCCGCCGCCCGGCACGTTCAGCACCGCGTAGTCGACGTGTCCCGCGTACGGCACGAAGCCCGCTCCCATGATTCCGCCCAGCGAGTTGCCCAGGTAACCCAGCCGCGCAGCGACGTCGGCCTCCCCATCGCCATCGACGTCTGCCCCCGCGAACGCCCGGCTCAGCTGCATCAGGTCGAACGTCATCTCGCGGAAGTGATCGCGCATCACCGGCAGCTTCTCGACCTCGAAGAAGTCGAACGCCGCCCCGCGCACCCCATGGCTCGGCGCGTCGATGCCCAGGCATCCGATTCCCTTCGCCGCCAGCAGCTGCGCCATGCGCATGCAGTACGCGTTCGCCTCGCCCTTCACGGGGATGTTCCGGCCGTTGATGCCGTGGGCGCCGATCACCGTCGGCCAGCCGCCCAGAGGCTTCGTCCCCGCGGGAAGCGTCAGCACGAACGACAACGGAACGACGGGGGCCAGCGACGGATCCGCGACCCGTTCTGAAGGCCACACCTCTTCCTTCCGCAGGTCGCGCGCCGCGAGCTCGCCCACCACCACCATTCCGACGTCCGTCGACGGCCGCCCGTAGCTGGCGAGCTCGAGCCACCCCACCTTCATCGTCGGCCAGTCTGGCTCGCTGCTTCGCCACACGCCCACCGGCCGCGGCCCATCGAGCTTCGGGGGCACGGTGATGACCGCTGGATGCGCGTCCGCCCACGTCGCCAGCGAAGAGAACACCTGCCCCACCGGCCCCGCCTTCTGCGGCAGCGTCAGCAGAATGTCATTCGCGTCGATGCCCAGCGCGGCGGCAATCGGAGCCAGCGCTGGCTTCGCGGCGTCCCACGCACGGCCTCGACCGAACGGAACCCCCGCGGCGGTCTTGAGCCCCTTCTTCACCACCAGCAGCCCTTCTTCATTCTCGGGCAGCGGCACCCCGCACCGCGCGAGGAAGAACTCGGGAAACGCCGCGCGGCCGCCGTCTGGCAGATCCAACGACAGTCCGGTTCCCTCGAGCATCCAGGTCGCGTGCTCGACCGTCAGCGCCGCCTCGAGCACCTCGTACCCCGTCGCCGTCTTGCGCACCCGCGACACAGTTCCCGCCAGAGACGAAGGATCCACCGGCTCAGAAGGCCGCAGCAGCGTCGGGCCGAAATTCCCCACCCCGTGCACCTCGGTGGCCGCCGCGTCAGCGTACCCCTGGAAGAAAGCCTTCGCTTTTCCGGTGATGGCCTTCTGCAAAACGAACGGCCGGTAGAAGTCGGGCCGCAGGGCGAGCCCTGTCGCCGTGAGCCCGCGCGCGTCCGGAAACGGGTTGTCGAGGCTCAGCGGGTCGGCCGACCACAGGATGTGCGGCGGCTCGGACACGACCCCGCCGGAACCGCAAGCGGCGGCGAGCAGAATTACCGTGAAGCATCCCGTGAATTTCATGCGGCCCGGACGTTATCCTCTGCCTCGCCATGGTGCTCAACGACAAGTCCGCAGTGGTGAAAGCCCTGCATGACATGGGGATGCTGAAGCAGATCAAAGGTGAGAACAGCTTCAAGACGCGCGCGTACGACATCGCGGCCGAACGCATCGCGGGCATCAGTGATGACATCGGCGAGCTCGTCACGAAGGGAACGCTGACGGAATTGCCCGGCATCGGCGACAGCATGGCCGCCAAGATCACCGAGCTCGTCACCACCGGAAAGATCGCCGCCCTCGAAGCGCTGCGTGCCGAGTTTCCCGCCGGCATCCTCGAGCTGCTCACCGTGCCTGAGCTCGGCCCGAAGAAGGCGCGCATCCTTCACGACGAGCTCAAGATCGGCAGCATCGATGCGCTCGAAGCGGCGTGTAAGGCGAAGATGCTGCGAGGCCTGAAGGGCTTTGGCGAGAAGACGGAAGAGAAGCTGCTGGCCGCCATCGAAGTCGCGCGCCGCACGAAGTCCGCCGGGGCCCGCCGCCGCCTCTCGCAGGTGTTGCCGAAGGCCGAAGAGCTGCTCGAACGGTTGAAGGGCGCTCCCGGGGTGATTCGCGCGTCGCTGGGCGGCAGCGTCCGCCGCATGCGCGAAACCGTCGGCGACGTCGACATGATCGTGTCGGCGGCGGATCCGAAACCCATCTTCGACCTGCTGACGAAGATGCCGGGCGTGCAGCAGGTGATCGGCCAGGGCGAGAGCAAAGCCTCGGTGCGCCTGTTCGATCGCGACGGCGATCTGCAGGTCGACCTGCGCGTGCTGCCCGACGAAGACTTCGCCACCGCGCTGCACCACTTCACCGGCTCGAAGGCGCACCACATCCGCCTGCGCAGCCTCGCGCAGGATCGCGGCCTCAAGATTTCCGAGTGGGGCGTTCACCGCGGCGAAGAGAAACTGAAGATCGTCACCGAAGACGACATCTACGCGCTGCTCGACATGCAGCCCGTGCCGCCCGAGCTGCGCGAAGACTGGGGCGAAATCGAAGCGTCGCTCGAGCACCGCTTGCCGAAAGATCTCCTCGAGCTCGAAGACATCGTCGGCAACGTCCACGCGCACACCACCTGGTCGGATGGAATGAACTCGCTTGAGGAAATGGCGCGCACGGCGCAGGCGATGGGCCTTGCTTACCTCACCGTCACCGAGCACTCGCAGACAGCGGGCTACGCCGGCGGCCTCAAAGAAGACGACCTGAAGCGCCAGTGGGACGAGATCGACGAAGTGAACGCGAAGCTTACGAACTTCACGCTGCTCAAGGGCATCGAGAGCGACATCCTCGAAGACGGCCGTCTCGACTACCCCGAGAAGCTGCTCGAGAAGCTCGACCTCGTCATCTGCAGCATTCACCAGCGGCACTCGCAGAATGAAGAGCAGATGACGAAGCGGATCCTCGCCGCCTTCGACAACCCGTTCTTCATGATCTGGGGGCACCCCACGGGCCGGCTGCTGCTCAAGCGTGAGCCCGCGCCGATGCGGATGGAACAGATCCTCGACAAGGCGGCCGAGAAGGGCATCGCCATCGAGGTCAACGGCGGCCCCGAACGCCTCGACCTTTCCGCCGAGCACGTGCGCCTCGCCCTGCAACGAAAGTTGAAGCTCGTCATCAGCACGGACGCCCATTCGACGCGAGAGCTCCGTGACAATCTGCCTTATGCGGTAGGCACGGCGCGAAAGGGCTGGGCGCGGAAAGGCGACGTGCTGAACGCCCAGGGTGCGAAGGCGTTCAAGGCCGCCCTGCGTTCCCACTGATGGTTTGCGCTGTTAACAAGGTGCCGCAGTAAGGTCCGCCCGTTCCCGATGACTTGCCCCATTTGCGGGCAGGAACACGCTTCGACCGTGTCCTGCTCCACCATCATCCGCGAGGGTTCCGGTTTCACACGGGAGATGCTGCCGTGGGACGAGACCATTTCCGGCCAGCCGCCCGAGCCGTCGCTGCTGCCGCCGTCACCGATGGTGCCCACGGTCGACCCGATGATTGGAGCGTCCATCGGCTCCTTCCGCATCGTGAAGATGATCGGCAAGGGCGGCATGGGCACCGTCTACCTGGGTGAGCAGACCGTCATCGGCAGCAAGGTCGCGATCAAGATCCTGCACGACCACCTCGCGAGCAACGCAAGTCTCGTCGCTCGGTTCTACGCCGAAGCGCGCGCGGTCAACCTGATCGGGCACGAGAACATCGTCAATATCTTCGACATGAACGTGGTACCGCCCAACCGGTATTACCTCATCATGGAGCTCCTCGAGGGCCGCCCGCTGAACATGCTGGCGCGCGGGCCGGTGGCTCCGGAGATCGTGGTGCCGATTCTCACCCAGGTCTGCGACGCGCTCGAGGCGGCGCACACGCACGGCGTCGTTCACCGCGACCTGAAGCCCGAAAACATCTTTCTCATCAAGCGCGGCCGAAACGAGAACTTCGCCAAGATCCTCGACTTCGGCATCGCCAAGCTCTTCGCCACCGAAGCGACCGGCGAGCAGACCGCGGCCGGCATGATCGTCGGCACGCCCGAGTACATGGCGCCCGAGCAGTGCACCGGCGAGAAGATCGACGGCCGCGCCGACCTCTACGCCCTGGGCGTGATCGCCTACCTGCTCACCACCGGGAAGCTGCCTTTTTCAGGCGGCGGCCTCACCGGCCTGCTGCTCGCGCACCAGACGAAGATCGCGACCCCGCCCCACCAGGTGAACCCGAACATCCCGCTCGAGCTGTCGGCGACGATCATGCGGGCGCTGGCGAAGAAGCCGGAAGATCGCTTTCAGACCGCCAACGCGATGGCCGATGCGCTGGAGTTCGCGGTGCCGCCCGTCGCCGTCAGCGGCCGCATTCCCATGGGTGGCATTCCGCCGCCGCCCGTCAG
>JAYUXE010000359.1:0-5140 GCA_043753165.1 Archangiaceae bacterium
ACCGGCGCCCTGCCCGACGTGAAGATCTAGCTCGTCGGGCTCTCGCCGTTCAGCGCGACCTGCGCCTCGCAGAGCGCGTCGAAGATCCGTTGGGCCTCACGCTCGGTCTTCAACCCAAGCCCGCAGGCCGGCGTGAGCATCACCGACTCGAGCCGCGGCAGCGTCCGCATCAGCTTTGAAACCGAGCTGCGCGCCCCCGGCCCGGTCGGAATCACCCCGAGCGCCATCGTGCCGGTGAAGCCCGCCTCGACCACGGCGTCCAGCGACAGCCGCACGTCAAAAGACAGCACCTCGAGCCCGGTGCAAAACAACGCCGCCCAGTCGGCCTGCCCGCAGCAGTGAACTCCCACCACCGCCCCTTCCGCCTGCACCGCGGCGATCGCCGACGCGAGCCCATCGAGCGGACCTCGCAACGCCGGCTCATCGAAAAAGAAGATCGGCGTCGGCCCCGCGTCGCGCACCGCGCGCACCATCGCCACCGCGCGCGCCGTCACGTCCGCGCCCGCCGTCACCGGACCCACGCACTGCACCTTCGCGAAGTCGCGGCCTTTGATTCCCTCGAGGAACCCCGCCCAGCACGCGCGTTCCGTCGAGAAGATGCCCTCACCGCGCGCCAGCAGCTCGGGAAGAAACGGCACCTCGTGCGCGAACGCGTACCGCAGCGCCGCGCCGACCTCGGAATGCGGCAACGAGCCGATTCCGGTTTTCACTGCAAACGGAATCCAGGGGCGCATGGGGGCACAAAGTCTACATCGGCGCCGGGGAAGGCTAACGTGGGCAGCTGTGCTTTGGCGTCGTGTCCCCGGTGTTCTGCTCGTGCTTGCCGCCGCGACCGCGCGCGCCGACCTCGCTGAAGACACCAGGGTGGCGATGCCGGCGCTGCTCAGGGCGCTGACCTACGACCTCAACTTCGATACCCGCGGCCTCGACGACTTCACCGTCCTCGTCGTCGGCGACGCCGATTCGAAGGAAGCGCGCGAGACGATCATGGCGAGCCTCAAGGGCCTGCCTTCACAGAAGGTGAAGACCCGCGCGCTGAAGCTCGCCGTCACCGATTTCAAAGACGAAGGCGCCCTGCAGGCCGAGATCGACAGGTCGAAGGCGTCGGCCCTGCTCGTCGTCCCCGGCGCCTCGGCGGCCACCGGGAAGCACGTCTGGGAAGTCGCGCAGGACAACCAGGCCTACGTGATGGCGTTCGAGGCCGGCATGGTCGAAGCGGGCCTGCCCATCGGCGTGCAGATCACCGCCGGCAAGCCACTGATCATCATCAACGAGAAAGGCGCGAAGAGCGTCGGAGCCAAGTTCGAGACCGCGATCCTCAAGCTCGCCCGCGTCATCCAGTAATCAGCGGCTGAACATCACCGCGCTCGCGCTCGCCAGCCGCCTCAACCCTTCGAAGTAGATCCCGAAGGCGACGACTCCCAGGGCGAAGAACCCCAGCAGGAAGTTGTACGACGCCGGCACTTCGAGCTTCGTCGTGTTCGGAGATCGATCGACGAACATCGCCTTCACCACGCGCGCGTAATAGTAGAGCGACAGCACGCTGTTGAAGAGCCCGACCAGCGCGAGCGCCAGGTGCCACGGCCCGCCCGCATCGACCAGCGCCTTCACCAGGTAGAACTTGCCGACGAAGCCCGCCAGCGGAGGCACGCCCGTGAGGCTGAACAGAAACAGCGCCATCGCGATCGCGGTGAACGGCGCGCGAGAAACGAGCCCGCGGAACTCGTACAGCACGCCTTCGCCTTCGAGCCGGCTGACCACGCCGACGGCGAGAAACGCGCCCAGGTTCATGAACAGGTAGAGCACCAGGTACAGCGCGACGGCCTCGATGCCCGTCGGGGTCGACGCCGCGAGGCCCATCAGCAAATAACCCGCGTGCGCGATCGAGCTGTATGCCAGCAGGCGCTTCAGGTTCGTCTGCGACAGCGCCGCGACGTTGCCCCACGTCATCGTCAGCGCCGCGAGCACCCCGATCGTCGCCGACCACGGCACGTCCACGCCTTCGACCACGCCGTGCGTGAAGCGCACCAGCAGCCCGAACCCCGCCGCCTTCGGAGCGACCGACAAGAACGCGGTGAACGGGGTCGGCGCCCCCTCGTACACATCGGGGCACCACATGTGCCACGGCACCGAGGCGACCTTGAAGCCGATGCCCGACAGCACGAGCACGAGCGAGATGACGACGGCGACCTTCACCGTCCCCGCGGCTTCAGGCGTTTCACCCGCCCGCGCGACGAAGGCGTTCAACAGCTCGGCCGAGCCCACGATCGAGGTGGTGCCCGTCATCCCGTACAGCCAGGACATGCCGAAGAGCATCAGGCCGCTGGCGACTCCGCCGTAAAGCACGTACTTCAGCGCCGCTTCTGCCGACGCCCGGTTGCGCGAACGGAAGCCCGCCAGCGCGTAGCTGACGATCGACACCAGCTCGAGGCCCAACGTCGCCGTCACCAGGTCCGCGGATGACGTCATCAGCGACAACCCGACTGCGATCGCCAGCAGCAGCGCGCAGTACTCGCCCATGCGCCCCTTCGTGATCTCGCGCGACGGCGCCGCCATCAGCACCGCGAGCCCCGTCGCCGTCCAGAACAGGTACCGGAAGAAGGTCGCCCACGGGTCGACCACCAGCAGCCCGTTGAAGATCTGCTGCGGCGCCGACGGCAGCTGCGACGTCACCACCGTCGCGATGGCCAGAAACGAAAGCGTCAGCCCCACCGCGATGCGCGACCGCCGTGGCCACGCAGCGACGAACCGGTCGACCAGCAGCACCACCAGCGACCCCGCCGAGAGCCAGAGCTCAGGCGCGAAGAAGCGGAGGCTGTCGAGGTTCCCCAGAGACACCGTTCAGCCCTGCCCCACCAGCCGCGCGAGGCTCAAGTCCATCAGCCTCAGCACCAGGTTCGGCATCACTCCGAGCACGAGCACCAGCGCCGCCAGCGGGTACAGCGTCAGCCGTTCGCGCCAGTTCAGATCCGGCAGGCCCAGGTACTGATCGTTGGTGGTGCCCAGGAACACACGCTGCAAGGCAAACAGGTAGTACGTCGCGGTGAGCACGGCGCCCATCGCGCAGATCGCCGCGTGCCAGGGCAGCGGGCCGAAAGCGCCGGTGAGCACGAGGAACTCAGGCACGAAGCCCGCGAGCCCGGGCAGCCCGAGAGAGGCGAAGAAGGCCACGCCCATCAACACCGTGTACTCGGGCATCACCTTTGCGAGCCCGCCGAAACCGTCGATGTCGCGGTGGTGCGCGCGGTCGTAGAGCACACCGACCACGAGGAACAACATCGCGCTGATGAGGCCGTGCGTGAAGAGGTTGAACAGCGCGCCCGACAAGGCGGCCGGTGTCATCGCGGCGATGCCCAGAATCGAGAAGCCGAGGTGCGAGATCGACGAGTACGCGATCATCTTCTTCAGGTCGCGCTGGGCGATGCAGACCATCGCGCCGTAGATGACGCTGATCACCCCCAGCGCCGCGATGAGCATCGCCAGGCTGCGCGTGGTGTCCGGAAAGATCGCCACGTTGAAACGCAGCATTCCGTAGACGCCCATCTTCAGCAGCACACCCGCGAGGATCACCGAGATCGGCGTCGGCGCTTCGACGTGCGCGTCGGGCAGCCACGTGTGCAGCGGCACCACGGGCACCTTCACCGCGAAGCCCAGGAACAGAAACGCCCAGATGACCGTCGAGAACGGCGCGTCGAACAGGAACCCGCCCGCCTGGCTGAAGAAGCCCGCCCGCCCCAGCGCCCGCCACCGGGTGAGATCGAACGTGCGCAGGCTGAACGTGCCGTCGCCCAATCGGAAGCCCCACGTGCCGTCGAGGCCCTGCGCGATCATTCCGTCAGAGGACAGCTGCAGCAGCGACGTCTGCGGCGTGCTGCTGAACAGCGACGCGTTTCCCGTCTGCCAATACAGCGCGATGATCGCGAGCAGCAGAAACACCGAGCCGACCAGCGTGTAGAGGAAGAACTTGATCGCCGCGTATTCCTTTCGCGCGCCGCCCCAGATGCCGATCAGGAAATACATCGGCAACAGCATGAGCTCGAAGAAGACGAAGAAGAGGAAGGCGTCGAGCGCGACGAACGTGCCCGCCATGCCCATCTGCAAGAGCAACAGCATCGCGAAGTAGCCCGGCACCCGCAGGCCACTGAAGTGCGGGTGCGCCGGGTCGTCGTGCTCGTCCTTGCTGCGCCACCAGGGCATCGACGCCAGCGTCGCGATGAAGCCGACCAGCGTCGTCAGCACCACCATCGCCACGTTCAGCCCATCGACCCCGATGAAGAACTCGATGCCGAGTGAAGGAATCCACGTCGTGCGCACGACATGCTGCGCCGTGTCGGCCGCGCCATCGAACGTCGCCCACAGCCACAAGCCGAGCCCGAGAGGAACCCCCGAGGCCGCCATCGCCACGCGGCGCACCCAGAGATCCCTGCGCGCGACGGGCAGCTCGAGCGCAAGCACGCCCAGCACGCCGAGGACGCCGGCCAGGGGAAGAAAGACGATCGCGGTCAGAAGGTTCATCGCATCCAGTACTGCAGGCAAACGACGATCAGCACGCCGGCAACGGCGACGTAGAGGTACCGCATCAAGTCTCCGCTTTGCAGGCCGCGCAGGCTCTTGCCCGTGCGCATCGAGATCTGCCCCACCAGGTGGACCATGCCGTCGATGACGTAGAAGTCGAACGCCGCCTCGAACATGCAGAGGTAGCGAATCACCGCCGCGAACGCTTCGACCACGCCGTCGACGACGATGCGATCGAACGCCGACAGCTGGTGCGCGACGGCGAACGCGATGCGGGTGACGCGGTTGTAGAGGCGGTCGAACCCGATGCCGCCAATCACGAACGCAATCGCCCACGGCGAACGCACGGGCAGTGGGCCCTTCGCCCAGATGCGCCGCGCGATCAGAATCCCCCCCAGCGCCGCCAGCGTCGCGCAAGCGATCAACGCGCCTTCGGCCAGGTGCGAGAGGCCGGTGTCATGCTCGGGAAATACGCCGGGCAGCGCGAGGCCGGCCGTCGCGACGGATCCCACCGCGAGCACGATCAACACCCACCGCATCGCCGCCGGAGCGTCCGTCACCGGCGGCGGCCGCGCCCCCCGCCACGTCCCGCTGAAGACGAGGACGTAGCTGCGCCACGCGTACA
>JAYUXE010000360.1:0-2104 GCA_043753165.1 Archangiaceae bacterium
GCGCGCAGCGATTTTGCCGAGCGCGAATTTCTTCACGCCATCGCCGCCCGCAGCTCGCGCTTCCGCGACACCGAAGATCTCGAAAGCCTGCTCGCCGCCGAGCCCGAGACGCCGACGTTGATCGCCGTCGGAGCCGTTCACCCGTACGAAGGCGACCTTGCCGCCCTGCCCCGCATCGCCGAGCTGGCCGCGAAGTCGAAGGCCGGCCTCGTGGTCGACGAGTCGCTGTCGCTCGGGTTGCTCGGAAGCTCAGGGGCTGGCGCGGTCGAGCACTTCGGCCTGACGGATCAAGTGACGCTCACGCTCGCCTCACTGGGCGGAGCGCTGGGCTCGCGCGGGTGGATGATCGCCGGCCCCCGCGCGGTGATCGACTTCGTGCGCGATCACCTCGACGAGAACGCGTGCATCTCGCCCCCTGCGGCCGCGGCCGCGGTGAAGGCGTTGGAAATTCTGCAGAGCGAGCCGCAGCGCCGCACCCGCGCCTGGGAGCTTGCCCTTCGTCTTCACACCGGCCTTCGGCAGCTCGGCTTCGACACGGGTCCTTCGGTGACCGCGCGCATCCCGGTGTGGATTGGCGACGAAGTGCGGTGCGAACGGCTGGCCCGCGTGCTGCTGGAAACCGGAGCCAGGGTTCGCGCAGTGCCCCTTCGCGGTCGCGCGCGGCTGCTGCTCACGTTGCAGGCGACGCATACGGATGCGCAGGTCGACCAACTGCTCGAGCTGCTCGAAAAGCACGGCCGCCGCATCGGTGTGCTCGATGGTCCGCGCCGCGTGGATGCCGAAGCGGTGCACCTCGCGCGCCCGGGCACGTTCGTGATGCGTTCGGCGTGTGGGCCGCACTGGGATGAAGCGCCGGTCGCGCCAGTCGTTCAGGAAGCGTCGGTGCTGTCGAACCTGGCCCAGCTGCCGTCACGCGCGATGTCGGGAAATTTCTTCGACAAGGTCGAACGGCTGACGTGGCGGGCGGCGAACCTGGGCAGCCGGGACTTGAGAAACCTGTGGCTGCGGCGAAAGTCGCTGCGCGGCTTGTTTCAGCGGTAGTCGTTACTTCACGCCGACGGTCGCAGCGCCGGTAGCCTTCGCATCGGCGACCTTCTTCTCGAGCTTCTCGCGCTTGGACTTCAGCGTGCTCAAGAGCCCGTCGACGCCCTTGGTGTTGATGAGCACGCGGAACTGGTCCTGGTAGGCCTCGACCAGCGAGACGCTGTCGGTGACGACGTCGTAGATCTTCCACGGGCTCTTCTCGTCGCGGCGGAAGAGCTTGTAGTCGACGGGGAAGCGGTCGTTGTTCATCACCAGCGTGGTGCCGACGACGGCTTCGTTGCCTTCGACCTTTTCCTTGCCGTACTCGGTGACGAGCTTGCCCTTCCCTTCCGACTGCGCCTTCGACGCGTAGGACGCGCGCAAGAGGACCTTCATCGTCTGCGCGAAGTCGGCCTGCTGCGCGGGCTTCAGCTTTTCCCATTCTTTTCCGAGGGCGCGGCGGGCGAGCTCGGCGAAGTCCAGGAAGTCGTCGGCGCGGGCGGCCAACTTTTCCTGGGCGTCGGGCAACGCTGCGATCTTCTGAACTTCCGCGTTTCCGTTTTTGACCACTTCCAGCGGCGTCGTTGAGGCGACGATCGTCAGCGCGAGCAAGAGGGCAATCATGAGGCGCCTTAACGCACAGCCTCCGGCTGAAATTCAACCCGCGCACTCATTTTGAGTCGCCTCGGCTTCGAGCGCTGACAAACCCGTGAAGGTGGCCGGCTGAATTCGTTGCCGGTAGGGTGCGTCGCATGCGCGTGCGACTCTTCATTGCGGTGGCGGTGTTGTGTGGCGGCAGCGTGCTGGCAGCCGAGCCAAAGAAGACGAAGGGCGAGAAGCTCGACCTCGGCCTGCCGAAGACGTTCAACGCCTTGCCGTCGGGCGAGAACATGGAGAAGCCGAAGGAAAAATCGGCGCAGCAGGTGCCCACCACGACGGCCGCGAACGCCGAGTACTCGGTGGTTCGCGTGCTTCACGGGAAGGCGTTCGTGCGATCGCCCGAAGGCTCGAAGCCGTCGTCGCCGTTCGAGGCGGTGCCGACCGAAGGCAACCCGCCGATGACCGAGAAGTTCTCGACGGT